>JAYVOI010000195.1:0-22454 GCA_043758005.1 Ilumatobacteraceae bacterium | reverse complement strand
AGCGATACGGCGACCGGACCGCGGTCGACTCGCTGTCGCTCCAGATCCGCCGTGGCGAGATCTTCGGGTTGCTCGGCCCCAATGGTGCCGGCAAGACCACGACCATTTTGATGCTGCTCGGTCTCACCGAGCCGACCAGTGGTACGGCGCGCGTCGATGGTCTCGACCCCCGGCGCGACCCGCTGGAGGTGAAGCGCCGAGTCGGCTACCTGCCTGACGACGTGGGGTTCTACGACGACGCCACGGCTCGCGAGAACCTGCGGTACACGGCACGCCTCAACCGACTTCGCGAACCGGATGCGACGGAACGGATCGAGTATCTGCTCGACCAGGTCGGTCTCAGCGAGGTGATCGACCGACGCGTGCGCACGTTCTCGCGAGGCATGCGACAGCGCTTGGGATTGGCCGACGCGTTGATCAAGCGGCCGTCGATCCTGATCCTCGACGAACCGACGGTCAACATCGACCCGGAGGGCGTCCGCGAGTTGTTGCGGTTCGTCCGCGACCTCCGCGATGTGGAGGGCATGACCGTGCTGCTCTCGTCGCATCTCCTTCATCAGGTCGAAGAGGTCTGCGATCGGATCGGCGTCTTCGTGTCCGGCAAACTCGCCGGCCTCGGCACGGTCACCCAGTTGGCGAGCCAACTCGACGACGGCTGGGTGTTCGAGTTGGAAGTCGACGTCGGCCCACCCGGCCGACCGTTGCGCGAGATGTTGCACGCCGTGCCCGGTGTCGGCAACGTCGAGGTCGACGGTCGTGGTCGGTGGACGATCGACGCATCCCACGACGTGCATGCAGAACTGTTCGCCGCAGTCGCGGCCGCCGGGTGCACCGTCAACCACTTCGTTCGCCGCGGTGCCGACCTCGACGCGATCTATCACCACTACTTCACCGGGAGGACCGCATGACCGCGAGCGTTGCGTCGGCGCCCGACGCCATCGTCGAGCCCACCCCGGATCACGATGAGGTGGTCGCCCCACGGCTTCGTGGTGGTTGGCGGATCGTGGCCCGCAAGGAGTTCGACGACCACGTCCACTCGGTTCGCTTCGTGATCCTGGTGGTGCTCGTCTCACTCGCCGGTCTGGCGTCGGTGCATTCCGCCAGCGGCCCGATCCGCGACGCGGCGAATCAGGCCACCGATGTGCCGTCGATCTTCTTGTACCTCTTCACACTGGCACCCGACCGGGTCCCTGCGTTCCACGAGTTCATTGCGATCCTCGGTCCGTTGCTCGGCATCGCCTTCGGGTTCGATGCGGTCAACGGCGAACGTTCGCAGAGAACCCTGCCGCGCCTGGTCGCCCAGCCCATCCACCGCGACGAGGTGATCAATGGCAAGTTCGTGGCCGGCCTCGGCGCCATCGCCCTGGCGCTCGGCGCAGTCATGGCGGTCGTTGCCGCCTACGGCATGCTGCGGCTGGGCATCGGGCCGACGATCGGCGAGGTTGTTCGGATGCTCGCCTTCTTCGTCGTCGCCGTCGTGTACATCGCGTTGTGGCTGGCGTTGGCGACCGTGCTGTCGGTGCTGACTCGCCGGGCCGCCACGGCTGCGCTGGCCGGTATCGCCGCCTGGTTGGTGTTCACGTTGTTCGGCGGCCTGATCGCCGGGTTGGTGGCCGACACCGTTCATCCCGTTCCGACCGCCAACCCGACCGCCGAGGCCGTGTTGGCCAACGCCCGCCTCGAGCAGACCGTGCGGCGCTTCTCGCCGTCTGAGCTGTATCAGGAGGCCACCAATGTGCTGCTGAACCCCTCGAAGCAGTCAAC
The DNA here is from genome assembly GCA_043758005.1 of Ilumatobacteraceae bacterium. GTDB lineage: Bacteria > Actinomycetota > Acidimicrobiia > Acidimicrobiales > Ilumatobacteraceae > JAENVT01. The sequence continues at coordinate 20,690 of JAYVOI010000195.1, read as the reverse complement.
GGGTCTGGTGATCGAAGACACGAGCGCGCAGGCTCTGCCAAGCACGTTGTCGCTTTCCGAGAGCTTGGTGCTCGCCTGGTGGCAGGTCGCCGCTCTCGTCGGCGGTGTCGTCGCGCTGTTCGCCGGTGCGTACGCGGCGTTCATGCGGCAAGAAGTTCGGGCCTGATGCGGGCCGTGCCGAGGAACGCGCCGGTAGCTGGATGACGAACGTCGTGGGTGCCGCCGAAGCCAGCATGACCCGACCGCCATCGGATCGCAACAGGTTCCTGGCCAAGAGCAATCCCAAGCCGTGACTGCGATGATCGGGATCTGTCGCCTCATCCAGATGACCCTCGTCGCTGATGGCGATCTCGACGGTGCCGGCGTCATCGATCGCCACGCCGACCTCGACGTCGCCGCTGCCATGCACCAAGGCGTTGTCGAGCAGGATCTCGATGCTCTGGGTCAGCGCTCCCGCGGTGACATCGGCCTCCACGACGGGCGGGCTGACGATGCTCAGCTTGCGCCCGGCGCGTTCGAACTGTGCAGCGATCTGGTGCACGTAGCGGCTGACGAGCGCGGCGACATCGGTGCGTTCCGCCTTGGCCGTTCGCCCCGTGCGGGCCAGGCTGAGCAGTTCATTGATCCGATCGTCGAGGCCGGCAACCTGCGTGAGAGCCTCGGCGGACTCGCGCCGCGCCACGGGATCCGAGCTGTCCGCGATCAGTTCCAAACTGATCGCGATGGCAGTCAGCGGCGAGCGCAGCTGATGACTGGCATTCGCACTGAACTGGCGCTCGGCGGCCATCAACTCGGCAACGCGTTTGCCACTGCCCTCCAGCGCCTCGGCGATGGCGTCGACCTCCGACACGCCACTGCGGGGCGCAACGACACCGGCATCGCCGGCCCCGAGCAAGGCCGCGGTCCGTGCCAGGCGATCGAGCGGGCGACTGAGGTGACGGGCCTCGAGCAGCGCTGCCACCGCAGCGACCGCAGCGACGATCAGGCTGAGGAGAACAATCATGTTCCACGCCTGGCGCACGCGACGATCCACGGGCGCCCGGTCGGTCGACACGACCGCCGAGAGATCGGGGCCCTGCACCTCGACGGTGATGACCGCATCGGCGAGCACAGGCCCGGTGCGGGCAACGACGGTCCCGCCGGAATCCCGCAGCACGACCTCGATCCCGGCCGGCGTCAGTCGCTCGACGTCGGCAGTCGTCAGCGGACCCTGCTCGATCTGGCGATCGGTCAGCGAGATGATCATGGTCTCGGCTTGCGCGGTGAGGCGCAGCCGAGCGTTGGCGCGAACCTCTTTGGCGAACAGCACGCCACTCGTGATACCGGCGATCGCCAGGATCGCCACGACCAGCGTGAGCCCCGACCGAACCATTCGACTGCGCAGCCTGGTGCCCATGCGCCTAGATTCGCGCGTCCAGCGCGGGAAGGGTCAGCGGATGGCAGAGCTGCTATTGGTCGAAGATGACGCAGCGATAGCTCGACCGTTGCTGCGGGCCCTCGAACGCGCCGGGCACGCGACGCGTTGGGTGACCACCGGTGGCGATGCGGAGGTCGCCGTGTTCGATACCGAACCTGAGCTCGTCGTGCTCGATCTCGGCCTGCCCGACATCGACGGCCTCGAGGTCTGCCGCCATCTGCGCAGCTCCCACGAGCACCTGCCGATCATCGTGCTGACCGCGCGGCGCGAGGAGCTCGACATCGTCGAGGGGTTCGAAGCCGGCGCCGACGACTACATGACCAAGCCGTTCGGGCTGAGCGAACTGCTGGCCCGCATCCGGGCCCGGCTCCGAGCCGTCACGGCGACCCGCCTGGAGTCCGAGGACATCGCCGTCGATGTTGCCGCTCGCCGAGCGTGGCAGGGCGATCGCGAGCTCGGCCTGTCGACCAAGGAGTTCGACCTGCTCGCCGAACTGGTGAGGGCCGCCGGCACTGTGGTCCGGCGCGAGCAGCTGATGGACAGGGTGTGGGGCACCGACTTCGTCGGCCGCACCAAGACCCTCGACGTGCACATGGCTTGGCTGCGTCGCAAGTTGGGTGACGACGCAACCGCGCCGCGGTACATCACCACCGTGCGTGGCATCGGTTACCGGTTCGAGGCGTCCGCATCGAGTCGATAGCCGACGCCGGCCACGGTGTAGATCGTCGGGCCGTCGGGATGCGCACCCGACAACTTCCCGCGCAATGAGCTGATGTGCACGGCAAGGGTGTGTGTCGACTTCGACCAGAACGTGTCCCACACCTCGGCCATCAGATCGTCCTTGCTCACGGATTCGCCGGCACGCGTTGCCAGCGCGGTCAACAAGTCGAACTCGCGTGCGGTCAACTCCAACCGGTTGCCCGCCACGGTCGCCTGACGGGCTCGACGATCGATCTGCAATTCGCCGATGTCGACGACGGCCGATGACCGATCGAGGTGTCGGCGAATGCGGAGCGTCAACACCGCGAGCGAGAACGGCTTGGTCACGTAATCGTCGGCGCCTGCGTCGAGCGCGTCGACGACGTCGACTTCGTCCCGGCGGCCGGTGACCACGATGATCGGTCGGTCGGGGTATCTGGCGCGCAGTGCTCTGCACAGCTCCACACCGTCGCCGTCGGGGAGGCCGAGGTCCACCAAAGCGATGTCGTGGTTGTCGACCCGCAGCGCCTCCCGTGCCGCACACACAGCCGTGGTGTCGAAGCCGCCCTGGGCGAGCCCGCGCTCCAACGCCTGTCGCACCCCTGACTCGTCTTCGACGATCAACACGTTCGGTTGCGACCTCATCACCATGCACAGCCTGCCCGATCGGAGGCCGCTACGAGCGTCGGGCCGCCTGGCTGACCCTCGGCCAAGCCGTGAAGTGACACGGCCGAGGGTCACACCGCTGGCGATCAGTTCTTCGTCGCCCGATCCTTGACCTTGTCGACGAGATCCTCTGCCTTGTCCTTGGTGTCTTCCAAGAACTCCTTGACCTTGCCGGCGTTCTCGTCGGCTTTGCCTTGCTTCTTCAGGTCCTTGTTGTCGGTGAGGTCGCCGACGGCCTGCTTGACCCTGCCCTTGGCTTGATCCAGGTTGTTGTCCATGATGTTCCTCCGTCGTTGTGATCGATTGGGTCGACGGAGTACCCGCGGGTGCCGCTCGCCAAACCCCACACGGCGACGTTTGCCGACAACTCGCATCGGGTATCACCCGGATCATGTTGCTCGCATCCGGTATCTACATCAGCGGAGGCCTCCCGGTATCTACATCAGCGGAGGCCTCATTCTCCTCATCGTCATCATCGTGCTCATCCTGCGCTGAGCCGTGCGCCAAGGGCGCGATGTTGAGATCACCGTGATCACCGACCACAATGGCGTCGATGCCAAGTCGTCGACGTCCAAAGGCTCCACCGCCACGCCCGCTCTCCGACGCCGAGCGTTTCGCCCAGAGCCTGCGCGACTCTGCGGAGGCTGATCGGCGCGCCAAGCAGGCCGTGATCGACCGCAAGGAGGATGCGGAACGTCGCAAGATCGAGGCGGCCGAGCAGGCCGACCGGCTCAAGCGCGCCCAAGCGGCGCATCAACGCGCGGTCGAGTTGGTCAAAGAAGCGACGCGAACCGGCAAGGGGGCGGCCGCTGCGGACCTGGCGTGGCGTGAGGCGAAGGCGGAGCTTCTGGAGCTGGAAACCGGCAAGCGCCCGGCGTGGGCAGCGCGGCCGGCCGAGCCGACCGAACCAGTCGAGTCGTCCAAGTCTGCCGACGACTCCGACGCCCACTCCGACGGCGACACCGACACCGACTGAGTCGCGGAACGCATCCTCGATCAGCGCCGCCGGTGACCGAAGCACCCCTGTGGAGTGCCTCAGGCCCACCTGGGTGCCTCGAAACACTCCACGCCCTGTGCTGATCTACAGCAGGCGGCGGTCGGTGGCCCAGGCGGTGAGTTCGTGACGGTTGGAGAGTTGCAACTTGCGAAGCACCGACGAGACGTGGGTCTCGACGGTCTTGACCGAGACGTGAAGACGTGCCGCGACCTCCTTGTACGTGTAGCCGCGTGCAATGAGCCGAAGCACCTCCTGCTCGCGTTGCGTCAGCCGATCCATGTCAGGGTCCGACGTGACGGGCGCGGACCCAGCGAATGCATCGAGCACGAAGCCGGCAAGACGTGCGGAGAACACCGCGTCGCCGGCGTGAACGCGTCGGATGGCGTCGAGCAATTCCTCGCGCGTGATCGTCTTGGTCACGTAGCCACGGGCGCCGGCGCGGATCACCCCGATCACGTCGTCGGCGGCATCCGACACCGACAGCGCCAGGCACTTCGTGTCGGGCAGGTCACCGGCGAGACCTTCCAGGATCGCCCGGCCGCCACCGTTGGGCAGGTGCACGTCGAGCAGCACGACATCGGGCTTGGTCGCACGGATGGCGATGATGGCCTCGTCGACCGAACCGACCTCGCCGACGATCTCGACGACGTCGCCGATCTCCGCCTTCACGCCGGAACGAAACAGCGCGTGGTCATCGACGACGAACACACGAACCCGGGCCGTCATCGCGGCACCATCAGTTCCCACTCGGCGCCCGCACCCGGCGACGAGTCCAAGACCGCCTTGCCGCCGACGCGCTCGATGCGATCACGAATCGACATGGCGATGCCGCGGCGGTCGTTGCCGATCTCCGCCGACGCGAACCCCACGCCCTTGTCCCGCACGAACGCGGTGATCGCGGTCGGCTCCACCTCGATGTAGACGCTGACCAGATCGGCCTCGGCGTGCTTGGCGGCGTTGACGGTCGCCTCGCGCACGGCCAACAGTAACGCGTCGACGGCGGGCGTGACCTCGACATCGCCGACCACGACGAGGTCGACCGGCATCTCGTGATCGAGCTCGACCTCGGCCGCGATGCCCTCAGCCGCCGGTCGCCGCGTCCAACGCCAACACCGTGTCGGTCGGCGCTGAGCGAGCCGACGACGGCGCTGGCCTTCACGTCGTACAACCAGCTGCGCAGCTCTCGTTCCTGACGACGGGCCAGCATGACCATCCGCCGTGGGTCGGCCGCGGCTCGCTGCATCAGCGCCAGCGTCTGCAACACCGAATCGTGCAGATGTGCCGCCATGTCGTTGCGCTCCTGATCACGAATGCGGGCCCGCTCCTCGTCGCGCAACTGGGTCGTCAACCGCCCGACATACGGACCGACCAGCACCGCTGCACCGGCCATCGCCATCGCCAGAGCGGCCAGCGCTGCCGGCAACTGCTGCACGCGCACGCCGCGGGCAACCAGTGCAACGACCCCGGCGAGCGCAAGAGCCACGCCGCCCAGCGCACGTAACGGGGTGGCCCGGCCCTGCAGCACACGCTCCAGCGGGTCGCCCTCGGGGTGCGACTCGCGGCCGTGGTACCACAGCAGCGCCGAGCCCGCCGAGACGACGACAGCGGGCACCATGATGGTGTCCCCCGGCCACAGGCCGATGTTGCGCGCCGTCATCAGCAGGCCACCGCTGGCCGCGGCAACGGCGATCGATCGCGCCGACACGAGCGCGTGATCGGGTTCGGGTGGAAGTGGCAGCCGGTCAGGCGCAGTACTCAGCGCGAAGGCCACCATGTACAGCACCACGCCGACGCCGCCGGTCAACGTCAGCACCAGCAGGGCAACGCGCACCACATAGCTGTCGATGCCGTACCGGCGGGCGATCCCACCGCACACGCCGAACAGCATGCGGTCGGTCGACGAACGGGCGAACTCGATCCGACGGTCCCCGCGCAGCGGTGCGGGCGTGGTGTCCATGTGCATATCGTGGCATCGAATGGGCGCCGGCACATCAGGTGGCAACCCTGATCCCCCGCCACCGAACTCAGGGATCAACCAGGGTGATCCCCGATGGCGTGAACCGCCGCGCGTCCGTACCGTGCAACCCATGACCAACCTCGAGACGGAGCCAGCCGCGCTCCCACCGCCGACTCCGGCGACCCCACCCACCCCCGACCGACGCTGGGCGCGATCCGACGACCGGATCGTGCTCGGCGTCGCCGGCGGGTTGGGTCGCGCCCTGGCGATCGAGCCGCTGTTCGTGCGCATCGCCTTCGTGATGCTCGGCCTGTTCAGCGGGGTTGGGATCTTGATGTACGTCGCCGGGCTGGCGTTGCTGGCCGACTCGCCGACGTCGCCGCCGCCGTCCACTGCCCGCAGGATCGGCGGCGGCATCGCTGTATTGGTTTCGTTGCGGTGGTTGTTCAACGGTGACGCCCGGTTGCCGGGTGCGGGGTGGGTCGTGGCGATCGGCCTGCTGGGCGCGGCGATCGCGCTGTGGCGCGGACGGACCCCGGTCGAACCGCTGTCGCCGCTCCCGGCAGATGTGCGCACAGGTGCCACCGGTGGTTCCACGGGCGAGCGCTGGGATGCCTTGACGGCCGAGCGCCGCCGGCGACCACGCCACCAGCGGTCGCCACTCGGGCTGTTGACGATCGGCGCGGCGACCGTGATCGGTGCCCTGGTCTGGCTGCTGAACGGGAGCGAAGGCAACCGCGGGACATGGGCCTTCGGCTGGGCCACGGTCGTACTGGGTCTTGGCATGGTGGTCGGTACGTTCACCGGCCGCGCTCGTTGGCTGATCGTGCCGGCGATGGCGACGACTGTCGCTGCCGTCACTGCATCTGCACTGAGTTTCGCCGGCGTCGGTCTGGACCACCGCTCCGGAGACCGCACGGAGTTCGTCAATGCCGGAAGCACCGTGGCCGCCCGGTATCGCACCGGCATCGGCAGCTTCGAGCTCGACCTCACCAACTACCCCGATGCAGCGTCGACGGCGATCGAGGTGGGAATGGGCGATCTGACCGTTCTCGTGCCCGACGACGCGCACGTGCAGATCGACGCCCGAGTCGGCGTCGGTTCGATCGAGGCACTCGGCTCGACGAGCAACGGCTACCGGCGCACGCTCAGCCTCGACGACAACACCGACGGCAAACAACTGATCAAGCTCAAGCTGCGAGTTGGTGTCGGTCATCTCGAGGTTCGCCGAGGCTCGTTCTTCGACGCCATCCCACCGATCACCGCGCCGACCTTCCTGCCCGACGTGATCGCCAAGCAGTTCTTCGGCGACGGGACCGTGCTGTTCCTCGATGGCTCGATCGACTTCGGCGACGGAAGTCGCATCGAGGCCGACGGTTCGTACCAGATCCCGATCGTCGAGCAACGCGCCGACGGGTCGGTGCAACTCGACAATGGCGCCATCATCCGCATCGACGGCGTGGTGGTCACGCCGGGCGGGTTCACCATCCCGAGACCCACTCCTCCCTTGCCGCCCGGCGCTTCGGCCACATCCATCACGCCGATCGCATCCTCGGGGGTCCAGCCATGAGCACGCATCGATTCGACCCAGTGTCGGCAGTGTTCGGGGTTCTGGCGATCGTCGTCGGAATTGCCGCCGTCAACGGGCGACTCGGCAATCTCATCAACGATCGCCCCGATGCGCTGATCCCGCTGCTGGTGTTGACCGTCGGTCTGCTGGCGGTCATCGTCGCTGCAAGGCGGTCATTTCAAGATGTTGACCGCCCGAGCCACGACCAGCACGACCGTGCCGAGTGACACGATCGACTGCAGCATCATCGCCATCTTCGCCCAGCGTGCCAACGGCAGTGTGTCGGTGGGGCTGAATGCGGCGGCGTTGGTGAACGACAGGTACAGGTAGTCGAAGAACTCCGGCTGCCAGTCCGCAGGCGACAGGTCGGGCGCAGTCATCTGCGGGAACAAGAAGTCGGGGTACGACTTCAACGCCTGCGCCCGTGCGGCGGGGCCACCGCGGTCGAGGTTCCAGTACCACATGCCGAACACGATCACGTTGGTCAGCCAGATCGCCCCACCGGTCAACAGCAGCCTCGCCGCCGAGATCTCCTGTGCCTGACCGTTCAGCAAGGCCGTGATCAGGCGACCGGCAGACCCGGCGTTGGCCAGTGAGATGACGGCAATCAGCAAGATGCTGACGGTCCGCAGTTGGGGCGAATGCCGGGTGATGCGACGGGGATGCGCAATCGACAGTCCGACGCCCAGCAACCCACCGAGCGTGGGCAGCAACCAGGTCGGTGGGATCTCGTACTGGTTCGGAATGGAGACTTGTAGCGCAGTCGCGGCCACGACGGCGCCACGCACCGGCCACGTCGATTCGCCATCGGTCAAACGCCTCCATGCCGGCACGATGACGGAGGTAGGGATCAGGCGGGCGGGGAGCGCGAGCAGGCGCTCAAGGTCGTCGCGCATGCCACCATGCTCATCCGCTCGATCCTCGGGATCCGTCACCGGCAAAGTCTCGCACGGCAGCCGATCGCGCCGTGGTAGGCCTCAGCCGCCGATCGGGCTGTATGCGTCGACCTCGATCTCGACAAGATGCGCTGGGTCGATCAGGCGGGAGACTTCGACCATCGTCGAGACCGGGCGGATGTCGGCGAAGACCTCGCCGTGCGCCCCGCCGACCGCCTGCCAGTCGGAGATGTCGACGACGAAGATCCGCGTTCGCACGACCTGTTCGAACGTGGCACCGGCCTTGGCCAGGGCATCGCCGATGATGCGCAAAGTCACCCTGGTCTGCTCGCCGGGATCGCCTTGCCCGACGACGACTCCGTCGACGGTCGCCGTCGTGCCGGCAACATGCACGTAGTCACCGCTGCGGACCACCCTGCTGTACCCGACAACCGACTCCCACGGGCCGCCTGAACCCCAACGCTCGATCGCTGCTGACATGCCTGCAGCCTTACACACGTTTCGCCGGCTCCGATCAGCGTTCAACTTCGCGCATCGTCACGCCGATACAACGTTGATGACTAACGCCGGACGCACCACTTTCGTGAGCGCTGTCTCGGCGGGCGTACCCGATCGAACGATCGTCGTCGCCCTCATCGCGATCGGCGTGCTCGCTGCCACTGGCGCCGCATTGGGAATCTTCGCCGCGGTGCGCAGTCGTCGGAACCGGCACTTCGCCCAGTTGGCACTGTGCGACGATCTGACCGGTGTCGGCAACCGTCGCCGCCTCGACCGCGATCTGGCGATCGAGGCCAGCAACGGCGATACACCTGTGGCGGTGATCATGGTCGATGTCGACCACTTCAAGCGGATCAACGACGAGCACGGCCACGACGCCGGCGATCAGGTGCTGCGCGCCGTTGCAGACGTGCTGCGTCGTGAGGTGCGCGTCGGCGATGTCGTCTACCGCTACGGCGGCGAAGAGTTCTGTGTGCTGTTGGCCCAGACCAATACGACCGAGGCCGGCCAGGTGGCCGAGCGAATTCGATTCGGCGTCTCACGGATGGCACTTGCCGTCGACCAGCCGCTGACCGTGTCGATCGGCGTCGCTCTCGGCAAGGGAGCGCATGTCGCCCAGACGATGCTGCGCGCCGACGAGGCACTGTTCAAGTCGAAAGACGGTGGCCGCGACCGGGTCACGCTTGCGGCGCAGCCGTTGCTCGGGCCGATGGCGGTTTCGCTCCACCCCGACCCGGCGCACGGCGCTACGTTTGGCTGACCACTCGCCGACCGGAGCCTCCATGACCGCAATGCATTCCGTCGGCAGGCCGCGTCCTGCCGTCGATCTCATGCCCTCCTACCGCCCTGGCAAGGGTGCCGCGCAGGCCGAAGCGGAGCACGGCATCACCAATGCGATCAAGTTGGCGTCCAACGAGAACCCGCTTCCACCCATCCAGGCGATCGTCGATGCCGTCGCCGCTGCAGCACGCGGTGCCAACCGCTACGCCGACCATCGCGCCACGGCGGTGCGCGAGCGGCTGGCGACACGCCTCGATCTCAGCGTCGAGCAGGTCACCGTCGGCGCCGGCTCGGTCGGCCTGCTGCAGCAACTGTTCCTGACCTACGTCGACCCGGGCGACGAGGTGGTCTATCCATGGCGTTCGTTCGAGGTCTACCCCGTGTACACGCAGCTGATGGCAGGCATCGCCGTCACCACTCCGCTGACCGCCGCCCACGCGTTCGATCTCGCCGCGGTCGCCGCGGCGATCACCGAGCGCACCAAGCTGGTGTTGCTGGCCACGCCGAACAACCCGACCGGTACGGCGTTGTCGACCGCCGACATGGCCACCCTGCTCGACGGCATCTCACCGGCGACGATCGTCGTGATCGACGAGGCCTATCGCGAGTTCCTCGATCCGGCACTCGGCGACCCGGTGCGCGACCTCATCCCGCACTATCGCAACGTGGTCGTGACCCGCACGTTCTCCAAGGCACAGGGCATGGCGGGCATCCGCGCCGGCTACGCCATCGCCGACCCGGAGGTGATCTCGGCGATCGACAAGACCCTGTTCCCGTTCGCGGTCAGCGCACTGGCCCAGGTCGCAGCGATCGCCGCGATCGACGCCGAAGTTGAGATCGGGCAGCGGGTCGCCAACATCCTCAGCGAGCGGACTCGCGTGATCGCCGAGCTGACCTCTGCCGGCTGGCAGCTTCCCGACGCCCAGGCCAACTTCGTCTACCTACCGATCGGCGAGCACACCGATGAGATCTACCTCGGCCTCGAAAAGCGCGGCGTCGTCACCAGACCGTTCAGCAACGAGGGCATTCGGGTGACCATCTCGACGCCGGAGGAGAACGACCGCTTCCTGCGAACCCTCGACGACGTGATGGCATCCGTCAGCTGAGCAGCGAGGCCAGCGACCACACTGCCGCGATCAGACCGATCGCGGCCATCAAGACGCTGCGACCGATCGGCGCCTTGGCGAGGTCACCCTCCTTCGGCGGTGGCGGTTTGATCAAGGCCATGGCATTGCCGGCGAACAGTGCGCCGCCGAGCGCCAGCACCAGGTAGGCCAGGAGGTCGTCGCCGAGGAACACACCGGCAAGTCTGGCGGCCCGCTGCTGACACCGCCACCCGCCGGCGCGACAATTCCACAATGGCGTTCCATCATGTTGCCCTGGCCACCCGCGACACCGCTGCCACGCACCGCTTCTACACCGAGGTGATGGGCTTCGAGCTCGTCAAGGTGGTCGTCGGGCCCAACCCGGGCGAGCACGGCGGGTGGAGCAAGCACTTCTTCTTCGCCACCAATCCCGCCGTGTCCCTCGACGAAGGGTTGATGGCGTTCTGGGAGCTGCACGACGACCAGATCGGCGACCAGTTCCCGGTCAACTTGAACAAGGCCATCGGGTTGCCGAGCTGGGTCAATCACATCGCCTTCGATGCCGCCACGATCGACGAGCTCCACGATCACCGTGATCGTTGGCGCCGACACGGCCTGACTGTTCCCGAGGTCGATCACGGTTTCTGCGTCAGCATCTACACGACCGATCCCAACCGCAACATGGTCGAGTACTGCCACACGACCCGCCCGTTCACCGACGAGGAACGTCAGCGTGCGCTCGACGTGCTGCTCGACCCGTCACCGCAGCACGACGACCACGGTCCGGCGATCACCATGTGGGAGCCACTGGTCCCCGTCGCCTGAGGGGTTCAGCCGGCTTGTGTCGCCTGACACCGACCTGCCGCCATGGTCGGGCGCGATCTCGGTACTCGGGCTACCGATCTCGCGCCCGTTGACACTGGTTGGGCGGAATTTCGGTAGTGGGGATACCGGTTTCGCGCCCGTTGGGCATGCACGCCGTGAAGATGGCAGGGTGGGTACAGCGCGCGCCGCGTGTTGCCGGAATCTCCGAGAGGAAGCGTCGTGACGAAATTTGGATGGTTGTCGCCGGTTGCCGGTCACGGTGGGAGCAACTTTCAACCCATCGTGATGTACCAGGAGGAGCACATCCTTCCCCAGGTCTTGCCGCATTTCGACTCGGTGTGGATCGCCGATCACTTCTACGGCTTCGACAAGGAGAAGAAGGAGGGCTTCCTCGAGGGATGGGTCACGCTGACGTGGCTGGCGGCCAGGTTTCCCAATGTGATGCTGTGCCACCACGTGCTCGGCCACGGCTACCGCAATCCGGCGCTGATCGCCAAGATGGCGGCGACACTGCAGGTGCTGTCCGGCGGCCGGTTCATCCTCGGCATCGGCGGCGGGTGGCGTGAAGACGAGTACCGCTCGTACGGGTACGACTTCCCACCAGCAGCTGTTCGGTTGCGCCAACTCGAAGAGGTCGTGCAGATCTGTCGCCTGATGTGGACCCAAGCGCACCCGACGTTCGACGGCACGTACTTCCAGATCGACGACGCCGCAGCGACTCCGCGACCCGACACCGTGCCACCGATCTGCATCGGGAGCTCCGGCGAAAAGATCGGTCTGCCGATCGTCGGGCGACAGGCCGACATCTGGAACGGCGGTTACCGCGACGACGACGATTGGAAGCGCAAGCGCGACATCGTTCACGCCGCGGCGGTCGACGCCGGGCGAGATCCAGTGGACATTGCCTGCAGCATCACGGTTGCCGGGGATCTCCCGGAGTCCGACGCAGCATCCGCACAGTGGGTCGAGCGACTATCGCACCTGCACGAACTCGGCGCGACCTACTTCGTGATGGACTTCGGCCATCCCCTCGACGCAGAGCCGGGGCTGCGCTTCATCGAGCAGGTCATCGGTCCGATGAAATCGCTCGGAACGTGACCGACTGGACCGACTCCAACAGCCACGATCCCGGGATCACCCTGCTCGAGGTCCTCGCCTACACCGCGGAGGCATTGCTCGTGGTCGTCGCGATGGCCACATGGTGGTCGCGCCGCCGCGCTCGTCAGCGGCGGGCGAGACCCTGACACGACCGGTTCGGGCGTGTCACCGCAAGTCGGGTGCAGTGCCGTCGCCGCGGACGGAGTCCCGGCACGATACAAGTACTGTGCCGCCTGTGTTGAGCGCGTTGCAGGGCGCACTGAGCGAAGCGGCGCTGCTGGGTCATCAGTGGGTCGGGCCCGAGCACGTCGTGCTTGCCCTGCTCAATGATCGTCACCCCTCGCCGGCGCGTCGCGCGCTCATCGAGCGCGGCTTCGACCACGACAGCCAGCGAGATCGATTCCTCGCCTCGCTGCTCGACGGTGACCCGCCGATCCGATCCTCGATCGTGGCCGGCGTGAGTGCAACACCTGCGCCGATCTTCTCCGAGATTGTGGGGTGGATCGAGGGCTACGCCGCGGCGACTGGCGTACCGGCGTCGGATGACACCGTGCTGCTCGCGCTCACTGCCCTGCGGCCCGATGCGATCGGACTCGTCGCGCCAACGACCCCGATGCGACGTGTCGACGTACCCCCTGTCCGCCTCGTCGCCGTCCAGCGCAGTCTGCGCGAAGCCGGCCTGTTGATCGGCCTCAACACCGACGTCGAGAACGGTCGAGCGTGGGTGATCGTCGACGACAGCACCGACGAGGCGGCCGGTCGCGTGACCGAGATCGTCGACGAGATCCTGGCCCGCTCTGTTGACCACGCAGAACCGATCCCTACAGGTGGTGTAGGAACCCGTTAGCCAATTCCTCCGCAGTGAAGCACGAATGCAAGCGGTTGCCACGGAAGTGCGTACGTTCAGAGCAGACAGTGCGCGCCGAACGTACGCACTTCCCCAATGGGCGGGTGCGTACCGAAATGCCGCTATGAGTGCGGATTGCCGTAGTGGACGCTGATCTCGGGGCGCAGTCGGAGCGTCACGGTATCTCCGTCGAGCTTCACCGTCATCGCTCTGACACCGTGGGGCTTGTTCACCGCAGCGACCTCAACGACATCTCGCAGATTCAACGAGGCGATCAAGTCCGGTGAGAATACGTTGATTGTCACCCGGCCATCGAGCGGTCGGAAGTACACCTCCACGCGTCGCCCGGCCTTTTCCGAGTCAATCCTGACCTCACCTTCGGGCCAACGTTCCAGCGGCAACACGTGTCCAACCGAGGTCTCGGCGACTGACACGGGTTCAGTGCCGAACAACTCGCTCAAGGTCGCCGTCGAGGGCACGATCACGACGTGACCATACGGCACTGACCCGCCAGACCTGCCAGCGTCGATCGGCTCGACGTTGAGGAGGCCTCGACAACGGTTCCGTAGCGCTGTTGTGCGGCCTGCGCTGAGTCGCTGCGAGGCCAAAGATGTTTGCAACCTGACCAGTGTGTGTAGCTGCGAGTCGGTCGGGCATTGGCCATGCACAACCGGTCCCGACAGGTGGTCAGACACCGCGCGCTGCATTGCCGAACTTGGTGAACTGACCACGGAACACCAATCGCACCGTCCCGGTCGGGCCGGAGCGGTGCTTGGCGATGATCACCTCGGCCATCGCCTTGTCGGCGGACTCCTTGTTGTAGACCTCGTCGCGGTAGAGGAACATCACGACGTCGGCGTCCTGTTCGAGCGAGTTGTGCGCGACAACTCCGTTCGCAACGAAGTTGTGATGCGGCTCCACGGTTGCGTCGAACACCTCCATGTCGCCCAGCGGCTCGATCTCGACGAGGCGATCCCACAACACGTCGCCGGCGGCGAGGTCGGCGAGCCATTGATCGCCTGTTGCTGACGCGACCCGCTGGAGGCGCTCCCGCGAGCAACCCGACTTGTAGAGGGCGGAGCCGCAGTACGACATGCCGATCGCAGCAGCGAGGTCACGAGCCGTCATGCCCGCGTCAGCAAGCCCCTTGTGGCGAATGTGGTCCCACACCTCTTTCGGGATGATGTCGACATTCGGATGTGGTCGAAGCTGGCGGTTGCGTGCGGTCCTCTCGTTGAGCTTGATGGACCGCGCGCCGTGGATACCAACGACGTCGGCGAACCGAAGTTGCTCGTCACGACCGGAGACCTCGACGTGATAGTGCGAACGCCCCCGCCGGCCTGGCACGGTTCGGAGACGAGCTCGGATGTCGAGCCTGCCCAGCAACTCCTGCACGCCGCGAGCGAGCTCGTTGCTCGAAGATGCGTAGTAGATCGTCGAGGCGACCGAGCCGTCGGTCGACCAGAGGTGTCGGAGGAAGAGAGCGATCTTCTCCGCCGGCTGCTCGAAGACCAGTGCCGGAATCTTCTTCTCCCACGAACGCAGGTCCCAGACTCCGAGGCGTCGCAGCCACGACGAGATCGGGTGGTGTCGACCGTGGGTCAGGGGGAACGGGTTGGGCAGGTACACCTGCATCCAGCCGCCGGCTCGATCTCGGGCGTGTTCCTCTTTGACTCGAGCCGTGACCCCGAAGAACTGCGCCGCAGCGCTGACGGCTTCGACGTTCGCTGGATCGATCGTCGTGTATTGCACGGCGTGGCGGGCCAGCGTGCAGCCGTCACCGATCAGATGGCCGAGCAACACCAGTTCCTCATCGGTCATCGACGGCTGCGAGCCGACATCCGGCACACGACGGCTGGTTGCGAGATGGGCGCCGATCTCCAGGTCCTCGACCCGAACCCAACCCGCCACCGACAAGAACGGATGGTTGGCGCTGGCGTCGACAGTGCGTCCTGACGCAAACCGAAGTCGGAAGACGGGCTTGACCCCGCTCGAGAACGCAGCCGTCACCGTGCCTTTGACCAACCGGTATCGCTCGTCGAGTGACCACACGGGAACACCAGTCTCACCTGAATCGACCAGCTCGCCGAGTGTGACCTCGGCGTTGGTATCCGCACGGACCAGACGGGTATCCGCCGTCAGACAACCCGACTCGCGTAGGTCGGACAGCATCGGGCGCTTGTCGCCGCGGGACTCCAGGTTTCGGCTGAGCTGGCTGAGGGCGATGATCGGCACCTCCAGCTCGCGGGCCAGGATCTTCAGGCCTCGACTGATCTCGCTGACTTCGAGCTGGCGGTTCTCGGCCGAGGTACCGCCACTCATCAACTGCAGGTAGTCGATCACGATCAGTGCCAGCCCGCCTTGGCGAGCCTTCATGCGGCGGGCCTTGGCGCGGATCTCCATCACGGTGACGCGCGGGTTGTCGTCGAGGTACAGCGGAACGTCGAGGCGGTTGATCGCCTTGCCGATCTTGGTCCAGTCGGCCTCGACGAGGCGCCCGGTGCGCAGCTTCTGCGAGTCGACCTCGGCCTCGCTCGACAAGATGCGTTGAGTCAGTTCGGTGTGACCCATCTCGAGCGAGAAGATCAGCACGGGGCGGCGCGCCGTCTGGGCAACGTAGGCGGCAATGCCCAACCCGAGGCTGGTCTTGCCCATGGCGGGTCTGGCTCCGATGATGTTGAGCGTCGATGGCTGCAGGCCAGACATGATCTCGTCGAGATCGTGGAACCCGGTTGCGGTACCGGTGATGGTGTCGCCGCGCTCGAACGTCTCTTGCAGCTTGTCCATCGCCAGCGGCAGCAGGTCGCTCAGCGATCGGGTCGAGTCCGTGACTCGTTCTTCGGCGACCTCGAACACCTTCGTCTCGGCTTCGTCGAGCGCCTTGGTGACGTCGTCGGGCTCGAGGTAGGCGATCTCGGCGATCTCACTGGCAACGCCGATCAGCTTGCGCAGCAGCGCCGTGTCTTGCACGATCTTGGCGTAGCGCGACGCGTTCGAGACCGCAGGCGTCGCGTTCTGCAGTTCGAGCAGTGTCTGCGCGCCGCCGATCTCGTCGAGCAATCCATCGCGACGCAGTTCGTCGGCGACGGTGACGGCGTCGACCGGCTGACCCGTGGCCATCAGACCGCGGATGGCCTTGTAGATGTGTTGGTGACTCGGCTTGTAGAAGTGATCGACCATCACGCCGAGTTCGCCGATCTGATCGACGACGTCCCGCGACAACAGCAAGGCCCCCAACAGGCTCTCTTCGGCATTCAGGTTGTGAGGGGGGACGCGACCATCGGATCGGCGCGGCGTGCGATCGCGACCCGAGTCGCGTGAGAAATCAGTCATGAGTCACCTACCTTGCCTGATGGAGCCTGTGGGACGTAAGGGCAACAACCTGTGACTTGGCTGTGCGGCGCGTGTGGACAACCTCCTCGCTGGAGGAACAGCACAGCCCCGGACACGGCCCACGCGGGACTGCACCGGGGCTGTGGACAACCCTGTGGAGAGTGGTCGAGGACTACTTGCTGACAACCTCGACGGTGATCGGGAACTCGACGTCGTTGTGCAGCTTGGCGGTCACCGTGTGGGTGCCGAGCGACTTGATCGGTTCCATATGGAGGTTCTTGCGGTCGATGACGACGTGCGTCTGCTCTTCGACCGCGTGGGCGACATCAGCCAAGGTGACCGAGCCGTACAGCTTGCCCTCCGGGCCGGACTTGGCAGAGATGGTGATGATCTTGGGGACCAGTGCCGAGGCGATCGTCTGGGCGCCTTCACGATCTTGCGCATCTCGCAGATCGCGTGAACGACGCATCGACGCGGCTTGCGTGACCGCGCCATCCGATGCCACCAGTGCGTGACCGTGCGGCAACAAGAAGTTGCGGGCATGGCCGTCGGAGACCTCGACGATGTCGCCGCGCTTGCCGAGACCCTTGCGGTCGGAGCGAAGGATGATTCTCATGCTCAGGCCTCGACCGTCTCATCGTCGGCAGCCACGACCACGTCGTCGACCTGACTGGCCACTTCGGGAACGACCGTGTCGGCCTTGAACGAATCGCGACGACCTTCACCGCCACCCTCACGACCCTCGCGACCACCGCGGCCGCCACCGTCTTCGTCGCGATCACGCGGCGGACGACCCGCACGTGTCTGTGAGACACGCTTGGTATACGGCAGCAGGGCCATCTCCCGCGCGTTCTTCACCGCGTTGGCGATGTCGCGTTGCTGCTGCACCGTGTTGCCCGTCACCCGGCGGTTGCGGATTTTGGAACGGTCGCTGACAAAGCGGTTCAACAAGTTGACGTCTTTGTAGTCGACGAAGTCGACCTTGTCGGTGACAAGCACGCTCGTCTTCTTCTTGAACTTCTTGTTGACTTCTTTGGGCGCTCTGGCCTTGTTCTTCTTGCTGGTCATCGTGCAGTCTTTCTCGGAACAATCATCAGGGGGTTAGAACGGCTCTTCGTCGCCGTAGACAGGATCGCTGGGACGCCCGCCGCCGGCGGCGGGAGCATTCGCCGGGCGACCACCGCCGGCAGGGGCCCCGTCGGGACCGGTGCGCTGGGTGCGCTCGACCTCGGCACGGGCCCAGCGCAGGCTCGGCCCGAGTTCGTCGGCGACGATCTCGACCACGTTGCGCTTCTCACCGTTGGTGGTCTCGTACTCGCGCTGCTCGAGACGGCCGGTGACCATGATGCGGGTCCCCTTCGTCAGCGAGGCAGCGGCGTTCTCGCCGAGGCTGTCCCACGCCGTGACGTTGAAGAACGACACCTTCTCCTGCCACTCACCATTGACCTGGTAGCGGCGGTTGACGGCGACACCGAAACTGGCGACGCCCTTGCCACCCGCGGTGAAGCGAAGCTCGGGGTCGCGGGTGAGATTTCCTACGATGGTGACATTGCTATCGGCCATGGCGGCCTCCTTAGCTTGACGAGCGGCGGGTCTACGCCGCTGGCTCCGACAGGCCGCGGCGAGCTGCCTCGGTATCGGGAAGACGGATGAGCTTGTGGCGGACGATGTCGTCAGCGATGCGGAACGAGCGCTCGAGCTCGTCGAGGGCGCCACCGGGGGCAAGAAGCTGGTACACGACGTAGTAGCCGTATTCCTTCTTGTTGATCGGGTAGGCGTACTGCCTGCGGCCCCACCAGTCGGGCTTGCCATGGATCGTGCCGCCGGCTTTGGTGATGGAGTCGGTGATCGACTTCACCCGTGCCTGAGCAGCGGTGTCTTCTACGTCACCATCGATGATGACCATGAGTTCGTAAGCACGCGTCATGCGTGTGCAACCTCCCTTCGGACCCGGGCCTTACCCGGGGCCCCGGAATGGGGCAGGGCCAATATGACTGGGCGAGTGTAGCGGTGAAAGGCGATGTCCACGCCCGGAGCATGACATGGGGGTGTAACAGAGAGGCCGAGCTGCGGGCCGAACAACCATTGGGCGACCTCGCCCACCAGCTCGGGACGGGTGAACTGGTGGGCGTGGCGCCACACTCGCCGACACCGGGAGGGTCAGCTGGTGGTTGTGTACACGTCGGCTCGTCCACGGATGAGCCGTCGTGAGGTTTTGCTCCGAAGGACCGCTCGCGGCCCGGTACGTCACACTTTAGGACTACCTTCACCTCGTGAACGTGCATACCTGGATTGCCAACGACCTGCGGAGTGTTCGCAGCAAGCTTAGCGACTCCGTACTGAGCGTGGTTCCAAGGCAACGCTGGGTCGAACACGCCGACGACGGAGGGTCATCACTTGCCCACCTGGTGCTGCATGTTGCCCGGCATCACGATCTGGCGCTCACCACGGCGATCCGTGATCACCCGCCCTTGTTCGTCCACCATCGCGCCGCGCTGGGTCTCGATCGCGCCCCGGCGTCAGCGGGTCTACCCGAGCGCGAAGACGCCGCCCTGACCGCGCTCGTTCCGTTCGATCCGCTGCTGAGCTACTTCGACGAGGTGTTCACCGCCACCGAGTCGTGGCTCGACGATGTCGGTTCGCTGGCGTTCGACACCGTGCCCGACAGTGCTCGCCGCCTGACGGACCTCGCCGGCCTCAGTGCCGACGACGTCGGGTGGTTGCACAACATGTGGAGCGACAAGCCGGTGTGGTGGCTCTTGCAGTGGCCGGTCGTCGGGCACGGTCACGCCCACGTCGGCGAGGCGATCTCGATCCGCAACCGGATGGGGCTCAGCCCGTTCTAGCGATGCCCCCGCCGATCGGCAGCACCCGCAACAGGTGATGCCATCGGCAGCCCGTGCATGCCTCGACCACATACGCGGTCAGTGGATCGGTCCGCGTGTTGAGCTTGGCCAGCTCGGCCGCGGTTGACACGCAACGCCCGTGAGAGGGCAGCCGCGATCCGAACACGTACGTCACGAGGAAGAGTTGCTCGACCCGGCAGATCGGACACGCCATCGACGCCGGGGTTCCCACGTTGCGTGCAGCCCGGATCAGCTCAGGATGGGCGTCGCAGACCTGGTCCTGACGAAGCCGGCCACGATGGAACTCGTTGATCAGATGGCGCCGCGCCAACCGATGGTCGACGACCGCTCGCGCCCCGCGCAGTGAGTCGATCCCAAAAGCCATTCGCGCCAGGCTAGCGAGTTGCGCATCCGCCAACGTCGCAACGTGACAGGGCACACTGTTGGGTTATGAGCATCTGGTACGGCGACAACGTCGCCGACGACAGCGAGCTGCGTCTGTGCGGCGACATCGTCGGCAAACGGGTTCTCGAACTGGGCATTGCGTCGACGTCGAACGCCATCACCATGGCGGCCGCAGGCGCCAGGGCCATCGCGATCGATCCGTCATCGGACAGGATCGCCCGGCTGCGCGCGGCCGCGGAGGCCGCCGAGGTGAAGGTCGAAAGCCACCACGGCGAGTTGGCCGATCTCGGGTTGGCGACCAGCAGCTCGATCGACCTGGTCGTGGCCGCCCACACCCTGGCCAACATCGATGATCTGCCCCGCCTGCTGCGTCAGGTGCACCGCGTGCTGAAGTTGGGTGCGCCGTTCGTCGTGGCCATGCACCACCCCGTTGCGGCGATGTTCGACGGTGCCGACCCGACCGCGCGACGCCCGTACGGGGCCGGCGGCATCACCTTCAGCGAGCTGTACATGGCGTACGAGCGCACCAGCTTCCACTTCGACGCGATGTACGAGCTGAGCACCCGTCATGTTCGCGACGCGATCACGCCGACGGTGTTGGTGCTGCGGGCTCGCAAACAGGGCAACTGACCCTCACACGAGGGCGTACTCGCTCTCGATCAGTTCTGCCGGTCGCGGGCGGCCGAACACGTACCCCTGGCCGTGATCGCAGTTGATCTCGCGCAGCCGCGCCAGTTGCAGCGGGGTCTCCACACCTTCGGCCACGACCAC
>JAYVOI010000194.1:0-10315 GCA_043758005.1 Ilumatobacteraceae bacterium | reverse complement strand
CGCTCATCACGATTCGGGCCGGCACGAACTGGTTGCCGGCTCGGTCTGCGGTGGTCGCGTCGCGGATGTTGATCGGCATGTGAATACGGACCTGGTCGCAGGCGACCCCGCTTCGTTCGTGGTAGCGGTCGAGGGTGTCGAGCACGAGACCGATGAACGCATCGTTGAGGCTCCCGCCAGCTTGCTTGCCGGCGCATCGCAGGGTGTCGAGCGGCAGTGCCTTGGTGTCGAGGCACAGTTCGGTCGATCGACCCGTCATCAACGTGCTCATCGGCTTGCGGTTCGGCATCACCAGCTTGATGATCGACACTGCGCTGCGAACGGCGTTGCGGACCGTCGCGACCGGGTGGAGCACGAGATTGGTGAGATGCCGCGGTGCCCGCGTGATCGGAGCCGGCACGGTCACCACATCGGCGAGTGCCAGTCGGTGCCGCGGGTTGGGCTCGAGGTCGGCGAGCGCAGCGAGCATCAGCATCAGCCCGACGCCGTCGGCAATGGCGTGGTGCAGCTTCAGCACCAGCGCGCCGCGACCATCGGCCAATCCCGAGAAGATGCCCAGTTGCCACAGTGGTCGAGAACGGTCGAACGGTTCGCGGACCCACTCCTGCGCCCGGGACATCACGTCGTCTCGATCAGCGTCGCCACCGAGATCCTCGTAGCGGTAGTGGGCGTCAGCATCGAACCGATCGGCCGCCACCCACCGAGGTCGGGGTCGGTCGTCGACGACCCGCTGCCGCAATCGCGGGAGCTGGCTGACCATCCGCTCCACGGTGCCGTGCATGCGCTCCGGGGACGGAGGGCGCTGCAGGAACCACACACTCATCACCGTCGAACGCAACTGAGGGTCCTGCTCGATGTGCCAGATCAGCGCATCGCTGCTGCTCATGGTCTCGTCGTAGGTGATTCTGCTCATGAGCCCTCTCCAAGATCGCATCACAGGGTGCAGCCTCCGGCGAGGTCACAGACTGGTATCGGCAGGAAATTGCCGGTGATTGAGCTATTGCTTCCTTGGGAATGCCCAACAGTGAGGCAATCTAACCCTTGCCAATACCTTCGTGCGGGTGAACACCGGTGTCGTGGGTGCAGACGGCTCCCATCGCACGATGGTGGGATCGACGCTGAGTCTTCGAGCCGCCGACATGGCTTCGGCGGAAACCGTTGCCTACCTGGACACGCTCTTGTCCAATGCTCCCGCCGGACTCGTGTTCGTCGACCGCGACTTTCGGTACCTCCGCGTCAACGAGCGGGTCGCCGCTGCCGCAGAGGCACGCGATCCCTACACGGCGGGCCACCAACAACGGGTCGCAGAACTGTCCGTTGCCATCGCCCACGAGCTCGGAGTCGACCAGATCGACTTCGACGGCATTCGGATGGCCGCCAGGATTCACGACATCGGCAAGCTGTCGACGCCCTCGGAGATCCTGACCAAGCCCGGCGCACCGCGGCCGTCGGAGATCGCACTGGTGCGAGAGCACGCCCAGGCCGGGTACGACATCATTCGAGGAATCGTCTTCCCGTGGCCCGTCGCCGACATGATCCTGCAGCACCGCGAACGACTCGATGGCACGGGCTATCCCAATGGACTGCACGGCGACGAGATCCTTCTCGGTGCCCGGATCATCGCCGTCGCCGACGTGGTGGAGGCGATGTCGTCGCACCGTGCGTACCGGCCGAGCAAAGGACTGGATGCGGCGCTGGCGATGATCGACGAGGACCAGGGCAGGCAGTTCGATCCGGAAGTGGTCGCAGTCTGCGTGCGAATTTTCCGGGGTGGCCGCTTCATGTTCACCCTGCAGGAGGACGATCAGCTCGATCGCGATTGATCGCCCGACTCGGGCCAGTCGGAGAAAGCGGCTCTCGAGCGGATAACGTCGTGTCAGCCGTCGACGGCGGCTCATCTTGTTGAAGGAAAAAGGCAATGGCCACAGGCACCGTAAAGTTTTTCAATGCCGAGAAGGGTTTCGGCTTCATCTCGCGAGAGGGTGGCAGCGACGTGTTCGTCCACTTCTCCAATATCGAAGGCAGTGGCTACAAGTCGCTCAACGAGGGCGACACCGTTGAGTTCGAAGTCGCGCCGGGCAAGAAGGGCGAAGAAGCCCAGAAGGTCCGCCTGATCTAGTCAGGCGCTGCCTCCTACAGCGTGAGGTGCTCGAGCTGCATCAGCTCGGCGACCTTGGCAAACTGCCCCGCATTGTGACCCACCGACATCGCACAATGATGCGTTGGCGCGTGCGCGAACCAATGTGACATGTAGTCATCGGGGTGGCGCGAGAAGCGGATGGGCGTCTGCGTGTTGCCGATCTTCATGGTCGGCCCATCGGTCGACAGGCCTTCGCTACTGATCAGCTTCAGCCGGCCATCGGCCGTCTGGGTTGATCGTGCCCGACATCGCCAACCCGTTCTTCACCGGCGTCGCCCGCGGTGTCGAAGACGTGGTCAGTGCCTCTGGAGCAGATGGTGATCGTGTGCAACAGCGACAACGATGCCGACAAGGAAGAGCGCTATCTGACGATGCTGGCCGAGCAACAGGTGCTCGGCGTCCTTCACGTGCCGCTGGGCAAGCCATCGGCGGCCGTCAGCCGGATTCAAGAGCGTGGAATCCCGGTCGTGCTGCTCGACTACAAGGGTCGGTCACGCGAACAGTGCTCGGTCTCTGTCAACGACGTCGGCGGTGGCCAGATGGCGGTCGCCCATCTTCTCGACGGCGGTCACCGGATCGTTGCCTTCGTCGGCGCCGGCGGCACGCCGTTGCGGCAGGTCGCCGACCGGCTGTTGGGCGCGCATCTGGCAATGACGGCCGCTGGTCGCGATGCCGGCGAACTGCACATCCTGCCGCCGACCTCGCTGAACGTGGCGGGCGGCGTCGCCTCTGCGCGGGCCTTGCTTGCGCTCCCTCGCAAACGCAGACCGACCGCGGTCGCCTGTGTCAACGACCTGCTTGCGATCGGCATGCTGCAGGAGTTCGTGACCAGCGGTCTGCGAGTACCCGACGACATGGCCATCGTCGGCTACGACGACATCGCCTTTGCTGCTGCTGCGGCAATCCCGCTGAGCTCGGTACGTCAGCCCCGCAACCAGTTGGGTCGTCGCGCTGCCGAGCTGCTGATCGATGAGGCATGGAGCGACGACCACAACCACGCACGGCTGGTGTTCGAGCCGGAGCTCATCGTGCGCGAATCGAGCCGCTGAGGTCGTTCGCTCAGCCGCGGACGGGGGCGCTGGCATTGCACCCGAGCATGTAGCGCAGCCGGGGCGAGAACGCCGCGGCTTGCGCAGCGTCCATCGGAGTCCGGAGATCGACGAACGGTTTGACCCACGAGCGGCCGTACTGGATGATCACACCGTTCCTGGCGCCATCGGTCACGTTGGCGCCGTGGCGGTGCCAGGTTTGCGACAACCACATGGCGATCGAGCCGGCCGGGCCTTCCAGCACGGTCTCGTTGTCCAGAACCGCGCGTCCCGATGGTGGCTTGCGTTGCGTGTGGTTGCTTCCCGTGACGACGTGCGTCGCGCCATTGTCGACGCTGAAGTCGTCGAGCATCCATGCGGTCTGGATGCCGAGGGTGAAGTTGGGCAGTGGCTCGGCGATCTGTGTCAGCGGCGAGTCGACGTGCCATCCCGCACTGTCGGTGTGCGGGCCGACGTGATTCACACTCATGTCGAGCACGATGGCGTCGCGGCCGAGTGCCTCGTCCATCATGGCCAGCACCAGCGGGTGCTCGACCAGGGGAGCAAAGGCGACGTCTTTGTTGATGAGGTTGAAGATCCGCTGCGAACGCCCGTCGTCGAACAGCGATGGGATGTGGATGAAGCTGATGCACACCTCGTCGGCGCGCACGGGCCACGGCGTGTCGAACTCCTGAGCCTGACGCTGCCGGATGCGGTTCTTCATCCGGGCGATCTCGTCGTCACCGCTGCGCCAGTACTCGAAGTCGACGTCACCGACCTGATCGATCGAAATGGTGGAGTCGCCCGGGTCGACGGGGTTCTCTCGCTCATCGGCCAGGATCCGCTCGACCCGGTTGCGCAGGTCTGCGACCGTGTCGTTGGCGATCAGGTTCTCGATCACGACGTGACCATCGGCGTTCAACCGCTCGAGGGCTTCTCGGGCGTTGATCTTCGGTTCAATCAGCACGTCGTCACCTCGTGAGGATGTGGTCTGGAGGGTGCCCCGCACTGAAGCATGCCACAGGGCATTCGCTGGCGAGAGAGCGCTCTACAGACGGCGCAGGTACTCCTCGGCAGCCTCTGGTCCGAGCTCGTCGAGCTGTGCTTGCTTGAACGCTTCGCGAGCTTTGGCTCTCGGGTGGATGTACCCGGCCCCGATCACCTGCTCGCCCGGCCCGCACATCACGTACCGTGAGATTCGCTGCCCGTGTGGCGACAGCTGCTTCCACTGTTCGTACGGCATCGAGCGGATCACCGCTTCGCTGCGGAACCATGGTGCGAAGTACTCGACGTTGGGGGCGGCGCGCACCTCACGCGAGAGGTTCGGGGTGCCACCATGCCAGGCCCGAAGGTCGCGGAAGATGCCAGAACCGGCCGGCGCGGGACACACGGTGCTGAGCTTCATCCACTCCGGTTCGTTGGCGAGGTTCGGGATCGGGTTGCGCGAGTTCTGCGTGCCCGGGATCTGCCTGGTGGGTCCGTTCTCGGGCGTGAGATCGACCATCGGGAAGTTGATGGTGACCGCCGGAACCGGCAGTTCTCGCGTCGAGATCCGACCCGTTGGGTCGTAAGGCTCCGTCCACACGTTGTCGGAGTGCAGGCCCTGGTACTCGATCGCGCCCGGCATCGCCACGTCGCCCCCGGCCCCGATCAGGATGTAGTTGGGGGAGCCGAAGATGGCCTGCAGAATCGGCGTGGTGGTCGGCATGTCGACCAGCTCGGCCCATTCGTCGACGTGCAGCATGTGACGCGACGCCGAGCTGCTGCCGAACGAGAAGCGGTGCGGCAGGCCGCCAGCGCCTCCTCCGGCCGCGCACGTCGGGTCGGCGGCCAGCATCTCGTCGAGGGCCCGCTCGGTGGCGCGGCGCATGCGCGCCAGCTGCTCGGGGCCGAGGAGATCGCGCACGACGACGAATCCATCGCGGTGGAACACATGCGCTGCCCGCTCGACCTCGGTCGGGTCAAGTACTTCGAGGCCTGCGATGCCGTTGTGTCGCCAGAGCTTCTCACGCAACTGCGCCACGTTTGGGTCGTCGTATGACCGGGTCCAACAGGCACACGCCGGGTCGCCGCCGATCAGGTTGTAGTGCTCCGGTGTCGTCTCGATGTCATCGGCAGGCGGTGTCTCGAGGCCGAGCGGGTTGCTGTTCGTCGTCTGTGTCACAACGCGGTTGGCGAACCCGTTCGGTGGCACGGAGGAGTGCCACCCGAGGTGGTTGGGTCGAGCCTGCGTGTCGGTCACTGAACGCATCCCATCGTGGCGAACTTACCGCCTGTCGAAGCGGCGTGTTCGATCGAGGTCGTCTCCGTAACGGCGTATCAGCGCGGCTCGGCCAAGGCCCGACGGGTCACCGATGCGCCGAGCGCGCGATACGCCTCGAACTGCTCGACGTCGTAGAACTGGTCGGCCGTGGAGTCGTACGGGAACAGCGGGCGGGCCTCCTGATACGAGATGAGGTCGGCCGGTGTCGCCTTGTCCTTCATCAACGCCTTCTTGATGTAGACGAGCGTGCCGTCTCCACCACCCTCAGGGAACCGGTAGTGGAGGATGGCGTGGTCGCCGACGACGATGCCGGGGATGGCCTGGTCCTTGATCACGAACACCGACGGATCGATGTCGTCGAACTCGATGCCGAGCTCGCTGCGTGCCAGGGCGACCGCCTGTCCCAGCGTGCGGATGCTGCCGGGCGCATCGCCGGATGCATCGATCGCATACACCGTCGTGCAGCCCCGGCGCAGCAGCTCGACGAGGCCGAGGTTCTCGTAGTGCCCGCCGTCGGACACGTACAGGAACTTCCGGCGCAGGTTGTTCTGTCCGAACAGTTCGCGCAGGAGGTACGTGGGCCTCACGAGTGGCTTGAACGACGGCGGCTCATCGTCGATGCTGTCGAGCGCGCCGACCAGTCGGGGGTTCGCCAACCAGACGCCGAGCCGCAGGTTCAACAATGCCAGCAGCATCCGGTACGCCGGCTTGGTCATCCGACCCATCGACGGTGAGACGGCCGCGCCGGAGATCGACACGGCCGAAAGTGGGCTGATGTCTCGGAGCCGACCGGTCGACGGCGCCGAGTTGTCGAGCTTGTTCCAGGCGCGCTGGAAGAAACGGATCCTGGTCAGCCGTTGCTCGTACTCCTTCGTCGGAATCGATCCGACCAGCGGTCCACCGACGCGGTCGGGGGAGAACACGAAACTCGTCACTCCCATGCCCGGCGGCGTGTGGCCGAGGTCCGACACGTTGGCGGCCGCACAGATCAGTAGCTCCGGCCAATGAGGCGGGCGTAGGTCGGAGAGCATCGGTTCCTGATCGGTTGGGACCGGGCCCACCGTCACGGAATCGCCGGTGGTCACCCTCGACAGGGCGAAGACGGTACGTAGCCGGCGCTTGTAGAACGGTTGAGCGGACCAGGCGATGGGGTTGGCGCTGGCGAAGATCACCAGCACAACCACGAGCACGCCGGCCCACCACCACGTGCCCGCCATCGTCCAACGCCGGGTACCGGAGTCGATCGCGATCATGACGAAGACGAAGAGCGACAGGGGAACCACCACGCCGATGGCCAGCTTCTGCACGAGGGCTCGCACCTTGGCCGGCACCTTGGCAAGGCGCTTCAGGCTGCCCCGTCCGCCCGAACCGGAGCGGAACACGAGGTGTCCGAACGACACCACGAGCGAACCGGCTGCGGTCGCCACCGAGCCGAAGCCGCGTGCCAGCTGAGCATCACTATCGCTGCCCGAATGGCCGAACCGGCTGGTTCGTGCCCACCAGATGAGCTGCGGGATGAGGCGCAGCACGACGGCAGCGACGATCGCCAGGAACACGAACGTGCCACACCAGCGGACCAGCCTGCGCCACCACCAATCGGCCGCTGGTCGGAACAACAGATCGACCACGCCGGCCAGCAATCCCGCGCCGAGGAGGGCCACGATCACGATGCCGCTCCAGCTGTGGAACGCCAGCGCCCCGTTGCACTGCCTGCCGTTGCACGAGTCGAGTTGCGGCAGCATCGATCGGTACAGACGCCCACCGAGTCGACCGATCACGTAGAGGATTCCGAGGACGACCGCAAGGTTGAGCATGATTCCGAGCAGCAGTCGCAGGAGCATGTTCCAGCGCCCCATCGTGCCCGGCGCCAAATAGTTGGTGCGATTGCGCAGGTAGTCGAGCTCAGGCGAACCCAACCCGTATGGCCCCGGTTGATCTTGCGACCAGTCGACACCGTCGGATTGTGACCGCACGATGGTCGCCGCGGTCACGGCGTACGATCCTCCGGACACGCCGGCCAGGTAGTCGGCGTCCTGCAAGATGCCGGCGTGCCACAACTCGCCCATTGCACCGAACGAGAATGCCGCGGATCGCAGCCCGCCACCGGAGCAGCAGATCCCGGTCCGCGGTGGATCGCCCTTGGCTCGGGCGCGCTGGAAGAGCCCCGGCTGTGAGGTGCCGACGCTGCGCTTGGTGGGGATCCACATCCATCCGACGAGCGCGGTCAGCTTGCGAGGTGCGGCCTGGGTGACGGCAATGTCGTCTGGCCACGTTGGTTCGGTGCTCACGTCACGGATCCTCCAGGCAGGGGAGTGTCAACGTGCGTATTCTGATACAGCGGCCGTCACGCGAACGTGACCCCCGGCGTGGGGGTCGCGTTCAGAAACTCAGTGGAATCAGGCTGCCGGGCGGCGGCGAGCGAGCATCAGTGCAGTAGCACCGAGCACGAGCGCCGCGGTGGCGAACATCGACGTCGAGCCGACACCCGTGTCACCGGTCTTCGGCAGGGTGATGTCGGTGACGTTGAACGCAGGCACCGTTGCGGGGGTCGTGTCGACCGGCACGATGGTGGTCGTTGCCGAAGGGGCTCCACCTGGTGCGAGAGCGCAGTTGGTGGAGGTGAACACGTTGTTGTCCAACGTCACCTCTCCGTTGCGAGCCATTGCGCGTCCTTGGATCGTTGCGCCGGTCTGGGCGGCGATCGAGGTGACCGCCATGATGTTGCCGACGAACGTCGACCCGCTGCCCAGTGTCGCCGAACTGCCGACCTGCCAGAACACGTTGCACTCCGAGGCGCCGTTGATGAGGGTGATGGAACTCCCCGAGGCCGTGATCAGCGTCGAGTCGGTCTGGAAGATGAAGACGGCGGCCGGGTTGTTCTGGCCATCCAGCACCAGTGCTCCGCTGAGGCTCAACGGAGCCTTGGCCGTTGCCGCATACACGCCCGGGATGAGGGTCAACCCGGTGAGGTCGGGGTTGGCTTGGGTGAACTCGACCGGGCGTCCGGCCGCGTCGAGGTAGGCGGTGGTCAGATCGCTCGCCGCCTGCAGACTGACCGCATTGGCCGCCTGGATCGTTCCGGGAGCCAGCACGGTGCCCGGAGGAAACCCGACCACGGCGCTGCCGGGTGCCAACCCGACGCTCTTGTCGAGAACGCTGGGCCCGGTGTTGGTGACCGTTTGGCCACCGATGACGGAATAGTTGGCAGCGGTGGCCAACCCGACCGTCGGCACGATGGCGGCGCTCGCCGTTTGGCCGAGGGCCAGCAACACGGTGGCGCTTGCGGCCAATGCCGGTACAGCGAGTCGGCGGAGGGTGCGCATACGCGATGCAGGCGCGGAGGAGAGAGAGTGGGGGTGGGTGTGTCGCATCATGATGCAGCTCCTGAAATCTTCGTTTCGGTGATCCGGCGGCCATCTCGCGCTTGCGTGCGGATTAGGCCCGTGACCGTGCGCCTGCTTGCGCAGGGTTGACCGTGTTCGGAAGAACAAGGAAGTTTCCCGACTTGCTCTGAGTGGCCGCACTCCCGTCCTCCCGTCAGACCTCGACGCTGAGTTGGTGGAGCCTCTCACCTGAGAGTATCGGCCGATATCGGCGTGACTTGAGCAGAACTTGAACAAAAGTTCTCGGAGTGGTCCATTCGACCTATTCGGCAGTCGCGGCACGGTTGCCCGGCGTGTCACCCGTACGGTGAATGGCGAGAGGGAAGCCTTGATCCGCCGGACTGAAATGGTCGCTTGACCGGCGAGCAGCTATCGCGAACCCACCCCTCGGGACCGCAGTCGACATCGTGTCGCCGTGCGGTGCCGGAAGGGTTCGCTCCGCAATGCCAGGTGCCGTCAGGTCCCGCTCAGGGGGCACTCGCGTCGTCCTTGCGACCGTCGCCGCTGCTTTGGTCGCAACCACAGTTGTGTCGGCGTGGTCGTCTTCCGTCGCACGGTGAGGCGGCGTGATCCTGTGGAGTGATTCGCGCCCGCCTGGGTGCCTTGAAAGACTCCACAGGTCGGGTGTGGAGTGTTTCATGTTCGCCTGGGTGCCTTGAGACACTCCACAGGCCGCGTCCTCATCACCGGCCGCGTCAGCGGAATGTCAGCGACACCTCAGCCCCTACCCGCATCTTCGTGGTCGACCGCCGCCGAGACGAACACGTGCGGCGTTCGGTTGTGCGCTCACCGCACTGCCGCTGGGACCAAGGTCCTGTTCGCGCCGGGACCCTAATGCCCTTGTCCGCAGCGGTTTGAATTTTTACGATCGCATGTGGAGTGCAGCGTCATGGACGGGGCTGCACCCGGGACGGAACGAGGGGCGACAACATGGACGGAAGAGACGGTGCTTCAGACGCGCCCGAACCCCAACGGGTTCATCGCAGAGCGTTCTTGAAGATCGGTGCGGTTGGCTCAGCAGCGCTGGCGGTGGGAACGGCGGGATCGCTGATCGTGCCAGACCTGAAAAGGCGCGGGCTGTGGACGCCCGACGGCCTCTTCGACGCAGCATCGATCGCCTTCGCCAACGCGATCTACACCGAGGCGTTCCCGACGAGCCCGCTGATCCTCACACCATTTCGTGACGTGCTGCCGGTGCCGAAGGCGCTGGCGCCGGTTCCGAAGTCGGAGTACAGCGGCTGGGCCAAGCCTCCCGGGCCGGGCGACGGCCAGCAGAACTCGCTGTCGGGGAACAACAGCGAGCGGCACCAGATCTGGACGCCGCCCGGCACCACGGCGGTCGACCCGGTCGTGTACCACATCAAGGTGCAGGTCGACCAACATGCGTTCACCTCGATGTCGAGCAGCCGTGACGAAGCCGACGCTCGCCACGGTCTGGCTCGATGGATGCTCGGGGTGCCACATGTCGTTCCTCGACATGGACGAGCGCCTGTTCGACATC
>JAYVOI010000193.1:0-4454 GCA_043758005.1 Ilumatobacteraceae bacterium | reverse complement strand
CTCATCTGATCATCTCCCAGGTGTGGGGATACCTCGCTCAGATCCTGGCAGTCATCCAATGGTTCATCATCTTGTTCACCGGCAAGCGCAACGAGGCGATGTGGAACCTGCAGCGAAGTTGGCTCAACTACTACTGCCGGGTGCTCGGTTACATCGACCTGCTGTTCGACGAGTATCCGGCGTTCGCCAGCGAGACCGGCCCGGCGCCGGTGCGCAATGCGCTCTCGTTCGAGGAATCTGCCGATCGTCTCTCGTCGGCCTTGCGGTTGATCTGGATGATCCCTGCGGTGATCATCGGTGCACTGGTCAGCTTCGGCGCAGCCGTGTTGCTGGTCGTCTCCTGGTTCTCGATCGTCATCACCGGCAAGCAATCTCGCGGCATGTGGGATTTCATCCTCAAGGTCGCCCGTTTCACGCTCCAGCTCGAGTCGTACGGGCTGTTGATGACCGACACGTACCCGAAGTTCGGCGAAGGAGCGATGGCCGCAGGGTCACCGATGCCCCCGCCTCCGCCGCCCCTATGACGTGAGTTGCGTCGTGGCCCACACCGCGTAGAGCGGATCGCCAGGAGTGTTCGGTGGCGTACATCGCGCTGTCTGCGGTTCGTCCCAACCACCTGATTGGCGAAAGTACTCACCGACGATGCGGCACCGCCCCGCGTCGTCGGCGGAGAGCCAACCGTGCACGGCCTTCGTCGGAAAGCACCGATTCGAGAACGTGCACACCAGCACCCCGCCGGGCACCAGCACCCGTCGGACGTCGGCGAAGACCTCGATCGGCCGCACGAGGTAGTCGACCGAGACGCAGCACGTTGCCGCGTCGAACCGGCCGTCGTCGAACGGCAGCAACGGGTCGGTGTTGAGATCGTGGATGACGGACGCCGTGGCTGCCTCATTGCCTGCCAGTTCTCGTTCGTTCATGCCGAGCGCGACGAGTTCACGCGGTCGAGTGCGAAAGTGAGAGACCCAACTCGACATCAGGTCGAGCACCCGCCCATCGAGGCCGATGCGCTCGTAGAGGTCGCCGACCGCGGCGATCGCCCGGTCGTCGATGTGGGTGACGAACCGGTCGAACTCGTAGAACGCGTTGTCGGAGCCCTCGTCAGTGCGTCGGAAGAACTCCGGTGGGAAGGCGTCCATGAAGCCACAACGCTACGACGAAGGGGTATGGTCGGCGTGTGCGTGACGACGTCGACACCGACACCATCGATCTGGACATCAGCGACGCAGAACTGGCCGAGTTGGCGATGGCCGCCGACCCCGACGTGTCGGTGCAAGACGATGCCGTCCCACTGCGGTCGCTCGGCGCGGACGACTCGACACTCCTGCCGGAGTGGTACATGCCGGTCGTACAACGCAGGGCCAGCAGCGACTGGCGAGCAGCGGTGGCCGTATCGATCTCCGTCGGTCTGGTGCTGATCAATGCGTTCGCGATCTGCGTGACGTACGGCTTCCCCACGATGCCCTGACGCATCCGGTGCGGCTGTGTGATCTGATGGCGCGATGCCCGACGACCGATTGGAACCGATGCCGGAGGACTGGGGCAGGGCGCTCGGCATCGTCGCCCATCCCGACGACATGGAGTACGGCGCCGCCAGTGCCGTCGCTCGTTGGACTCGCCACGGCAAGGACGTGCGCTACCTCCTGGTGACGCGCGGTGAGGCAGGCATCTCGACGATGCCACCCGCAACAGTCGGGCCTGCACGCGAGCTCGAGCAACGGCGCAGTGCGGATGTGGTCGGTGTTTCGGTCGTCGAGTTCCTCGATCATCCCGATGGTCTGGTCGAGGCCAGTCTTGCGTTACGCGGCGACCTCGCAGCGGCGATCCGGCGGCACCAGCCCGAGATGATCCTGTCGATCAACCACCGCGACGGCTGGGGTGGCCCGAGCTGGAACCACGCCGACCATCGCGCCGTCGGCCGCTCGCTGCTCGACGCCGTGCGCGACGCCGCCAACCCATGGCTGTTCCCCGACGCCGGCCCCGCCTGGGCGGGTGTTCGCTTTGCAGCGTTCAACTCCTCCCCACAATCGACGCACGCCGTCGATGTCACCGGCTACTTGGACCGTGGAATCCAGTCGCTGCGCTGCCACGAGTTGTACCTGTCCAACCTCGGCGGTGACGCGACCGACCCCGGCGAGTCCCTTCGCTCCAGCGCCGAGGCCACCGGCGCCCGCTTCGGCGTGACCCACGCCGTCGCCTTCGAACTGTTCGCCTTCTAGGTTCGGCAGCCCGGCGCGGATCGCTGGAACCTTGTCGCTCCCAGGTCGCTGGGCGACCTCCCAGCGACAAAGTTCCGGTGGTCGAGCACCGAACTGCCTGGTTGATGGATGACCGTGCGCCCATGGCGCGGTTGAGCCGGGTAGCATGGTCCGAACGGGGTCGGCAACCCCTCACGCGACGATGCCCCCTACGGGACAGGGCATGCACGCAGACTTCGATGCCATACCGCGCTGCCGGCGCAGGACCAACATTTGACACGCGAATCACAACAACTCGAAGCGGCGATCTGGTCGATCTCCGAAGGCCGGGGATCGGATGACGAGCTGGCGCTGTTGCGCGCCGATGAACGCATGTCGCTGATGATGCTCGACCGCTTGATCATCGACGCCGAGGACGATCTGGACTCGGTGAGAAACCTCACCGGTGACGAGCGCGACCAGGTCGTGGCTGACTTCACCGACACGCTCGAGGGCTTGCGGGCCACCGCTGCCCGGCTGCGCCCCCCGCCACCAACCCCGCCACCGTCGCCCGCGTCCGCGACCGCCTATCTCGACGACGACCTCCCGCTCATGTCGGAACCGTGGGAACCCGGCGAAGTGCAGTTGCAGGCGTCATGGTCGGCCGGCCAGGTCGTCGTGTGGGCGGCCGGCCGGGGTGCGCAGCCCGACGGCAACGACGCCCTGGCGACGCGGCTGGAGTCAATCGGCGGGCCTTCCGTCGGCTGGCAACTCCACCCGAGCGTCCCGCTGCCGGGTGGCACGCGAGCCGAGGCCGTAGCGATCCCACTGAAAGACGCACTCGGTTGGCTCGTTGCGATCGCTGGTGGTCACGAGCACGAAGGCATTGGTGGCAGTGTGCGTTGGCTGGGTCGCGCCGCGCTCGAAGGCGTACGCCTGGTGGCCAGCGGGTCGGTCCTGCCCAACCTGAAGGTCGGTGGCCATACGGACAACGGCATGGTTGACGCCGCGGTGAAGTGGATGCCGGCGCTGCTGGACGCTGCCATGGTCAACACCTTGGCCGCAGCGATGCCGGGCGCAGTCGTCGCTGTCGGCGGCGGCAACGGTCGATCCACGGCGATTGCCGTGATCACGGCAGCGGTCGAAGCGATCGTCGCCGAGAGCATCGAGCGCACCGAACTGCCCGCCCCACCGCCCGCCGCGAAGTCGGCGATGGATCTCGACGACACGGTGATCGCCCGGATGGACAGCACGCCGTTCCGAGCCAACGTCGGCCTCGCTTCGGCATTGTCGCGCCGCATGGAGCAATGGTCTCGCAGCGTGACCGAACCGACCCGCCCGAGGCTGGTCGTGCAACTCGATGCCCCGGCGCCCGGAGGCGTGTGGCTCGTCACCGTGTCGGCGCCATCGGGGAAGGGCACGCTGATCCCACTCGATGCCGCGCTGCGTACCGAAGGTGGGCGTCGCACGCTGACGCCGGAGTGGCAGCGGCTCGGCCGCCTCTTCCCGGCGATCGATCGTGTGGGCATCTCGCGTCGCGGGCAGGTGGCGATGAGCCAGGACGAGGCATGGGAGTTCATGACCGTTGTCGGGCCCAGGCTGTCGACTGCCGGGTTCGACGTTCGCCTTCCGGCGTTGTCGCGGCGCAAGGCCCGCCCCTCGCTTCGATTGTTCGCCGAGACGCCCGCCAACTCCGTCGTCGGGGCGCACCAACTCAGCAACGTCGCATGGACGGTGCTGTTCGACGATGTCGAACTGACCGCCGACGACGTCAGGCGTCTGGCCCGTCAGGCTCGCCCGTTGGTGCAGTCGCGGGGTCGTTGGATCGAGGTCGATCGGTTCGACGTGCAGCAGGCTGCCGCCGCGCTTGCGTCGCGCGAGAACATCACCCAGCTGACCGGTGCGGAGATCCTGCGCCACAGCATGGGCCTCGGCGGCTCGGGCTTGGCCGGCGGCGTGGTGGTGCAGGGCACCAGCTGGGCCAACGACATCGTCCGCGCCGCCGGCGAGGTCTCGATGTCGCCGGTCACCCAACCCGAGGGGTTCATCGGCGCGCTCCGTACCTATCAGGCGGAGGCCGTTGCCTGGATCGGGTTCCTCGATGCGACCGGCCTCGGTGGTTGCCTGGCACTCGACATGGGACTGGGCAAGACGCCCACGGTGCTGGCGCACCTCGCCCGGGCGGCGGCGACCGGCAAGACGCTGGTGATCGCGCCGGCGGCGGTCGTCGGCAACTGGGCAGCGGAAGCGGCTCGGTTCACGCCGTCGCTGCGAGTC
>JAYVOI010000192.1:0-4464 GCA_043758005.1 Ilumatobacteraceae bacterium | reverse complement strand
TCTCCTGGCCGCCATTTCGCCCGCTCGTCGGCGGCCTGGCCACCGTCGGGCTCGCCGCGCTGGTCGGTCGCGACTACCTGGGCCTGTCGCTGCCACTGATCGGCAACGCCGTCGGCGGGGCCCACGTGTCGTGGTGGGTGCCGGTGCTGAAGCTCGCGTTCACGGTCAGCGCGCTGGGCACCGGCTTCGTCGGCGGCGAGGTGATCCCGCTGTTCGTCATCGGCGCGACAATGGGCGCAACGCTGGCTGGGCCGCTGCACATGTCGCCCGCGCTCCTGGCCGCGTGCGGACTGTCGACGCTCTTCACGACGACCGCTCAGGCCAGCATGACGGGGGTCGTGATCGCCACCGAACTGTTCGGGTGGCACGCCACCGTTCCAGCCGCTGTCGTTGCGATCGCGGCACGAATCGCCGTCGGCGAGCAGGGTCTGTACGTCAACCGCTACGAAAGCGCAGACCCGCCCGCCGTCGCACCATTGCCCAGTCACGGACGGTGATGCGCCGCTTGCCGGTCTCCAAAATGCCCTCGGCACGCGCCTCGTTGAGCACCCGGTTGGTGATGCGCAGGCCGACGCCGGTCATCGACGCCAGTTGCTGTTGGCTGATTGGTAGCTCGGCATCCGCGCGCCGATTCCCGAAGACTTCACCCAGCCGCCAGAGCTGGCGGTAGAGACGGGTCGAGCTGTCGAGCTCGGAGAGCTCGCTGACCTGTGTGGTCAGGCGTTGCACGAGGCGCAGTAGCGCTTCGATGAACACGTCGGAGATCCGTGGAAACCGTTGGCGCAGCGCCTCGATGTCGGTGCGCAGGATCTGGATGACCTCGACCTTCGACAATGCCTGCGTCGTCGCGGTACGCACCCGCTCGTTCGACAGGATCGCCATCTCCCCGAACATCTCCCCGGGCCCGAGGATGGCGAGCAGTACGGGGTCGCCGCGCTCACCGCCGCTCCAGATGCCGACCCGTCCGCTGACGAGCACATACACCGCGTCGCCCGCCTGACCTTCGTGGTAGAGGTAGGCGTGCGCCGGGATCTTCAGGTGCCGGCACCGCGCCTCGAGCGCGGTGCGTTCGCGTTCGGGAAGCGAGGCGAAGAGGGCGATGTGCTCGACGATGACGGCCAAGATACACGAACACGCATATTTGCGTGTTACAACACGCATATGAACGTGGTCTGAAGACCTTGGTCCATGGTTTCGTTCATCCATGAGGACGAACGCAACACCTGAAGAAGTAGCAGTTCTGGTCCAGCGCCACTTCAACGGCGACGGCAAGGCCCTGGCCGAGCTGATCACCATCTTCGAGTCACTGGTCAAAGCAGCGGCGCGCCGGGTGCTGCGCTGCACCACCGATGTCGATGATGCCGTGCAGGACACATGGCTGAACTTCGTCCGCTTCGGTGATCGCATCGCCGATCCGGAGCGCGTGGGTGCGTGGCTCTGGACGGTCGCGCTCAACTCGGCGCGCCGCATCCAACGCCGTGACAGTCGTTGCATCGTTGCCGACAACGTGGTCGCACTTGCCGATTCGAAGGCCGACGACGTGCAGGATCCCGACGAGGTCCTGCAACGGTGCGAGCGGGCGAACGTGGTGCACCGAGCTGCGGCCGACATGCGCGAGACCGATCAGCGAGTGCTGAGCCTGATGATGGACGAGCGGGCCTACGACTACCGGCAGATCAGCAAGATCAGTGGCAGGCCGATCGGCAGCCTCGGCCCGACGCGTGACCGGATCATCCGCAAGTTGCGAACGAATCCGCAGGTTGCCGAAATGATGGTCGCCGTCTGAAACGCAGGTCCGCCGCCATGGCTCGGGTAGACATGCGCCATGGCATCAGCGGCGGTACCACTGGGTCTCCTCCTGCCCCCATCCGAGGGCAAAGAACATGGCGGTGACGGGCGGCCGTGGTCTCCGGATGGGGGCCGGTTCTCCGACCTCGAAGCGCGCCGCTCGGTGCTGGTGCGACGGCTCGCCAGGGTGCGCGGCGGCAACGAGAAGTTGCTCGGCGTCCGCGGCAAGCATCTTTCCGAAGCGCGGCTTGCGAACGTCGCGTTGACGGCGGCGCCATCGCTGCCGGCGTGGCGGCGCTACACGGGTGTGGTGTGGGACGGGCTCGATGTCGGCTCGCTGGCCGGCGATGCCAAGCGGCGAGCCATGTCGTCGGTCGTCGTCGTGTCGGGGTTGCTGGGCCTGGTCGCATTGGACGACCCGACTCCCGACTACCGGTTGAAGATCGGCGCCTCACTCGCCCCGTACGGGAAGCTCAGCACCTGGTGGCGACCAATCCTCGCCGAACCGTTGAGTCGATGGGCCGATCGGAGGTTCGTGGTCGACCTGCTCCCGAACGACCACCGCGCCGCGTGCTGTGCAGCCGACGTCGACGGCGTGACGGTGACGTTCGTCGAACGCAACGGCAAAGCGGCCGGGCATGACGCCAAGCTGGCCAAAGGGCGGCTCGCCCGGCATCTGCTGACCAGTCGTACCCACCCGCTCGACGCCTTGCGGACGTGGACCGATGCACGGTTCGACCTGGAGATCACCCCGATCGCCGATCACCCGACCTGGCAGGCACAGCACCGGTAGGGTCGGGCGAAGTGGAAGTGATGTCGGCAGCCGATCTCGAGCGCCGCGCCGCATTGCGAAAGATGAAGGTGGTCGCCACCGCCTTGTTCGGGGTGGTCACGGTCGTGTTCTTCGTCGCCCGCTGGCAGGAGGAGCAACACAACTGGGTCGGGTACATCCGAGCGTTTGCCGAGGCGGCAATGGTCGGCGCGCTGGCCGACTGGTTCGCGGTCTCTGCACTGTTCCGCCACCCGCTCGGCATCCCGATCCCGCACACGGCAATCGTGCCGCACCGCAAGGACCAGATCGGCCGCTCGCTGGGCGACTTCGTGCAGACCAACTTCTTGACCCGCGAAGTTCTCCATGAACGGTTGGCCGGCGCCAACGTGGGCAAGCGCCTCGGCGACTGGTTGGCCGACGAACGCAACGCGACCAAGGCCGGAGAAGGTGTGGGCGACCTCCTGCGCGGTGCACTCGAAGTGCTCGACGATCGCGATGTCTCCATGGCCATGGAAACCCTGATCGAGCGACGCGTGCGGGCGACCCCGGTGGCGCCGCTCGTCGGCAAGGCGATCGATCTCGCTGTCGAGGGCGGCCACCACCAACGGCTGCTCGACGCCGTGCTGACGGGTCTCGGCGGGTTCCTCGAAGACAACCGCGCCACGTTCAGGGAACGCCTCGAGCACGAGTCGCCGTGGTGGATCCCCGAGTCCATCGACGACCGGCTGTTCGCCAAGATCTACGGGGCGGTGCACAGCTTCCTTGCCGACGTCGGTACCGATTCGCATCACGAGGTGCGGGTTTCGATCGACGCCCGAGTGGTCGCCTTCGCCGATCGACTGCGCAGCGATCCCGAACTGTTGGCCAAGGGCGAAGAGCTGAAGACCGAGTTGCTCGCCCACCCGGATGTGCGGGCGTGGCTGGGCTCGTTGTGGGGAGAGTTGAAGCGCAACACCGTCGAAGCGCTCGACAACCCGGGCAGCGAGCTGCGCCGCCGGCTCGACCAATCACTGGCCCAGTTGGGTCAACGCCTGGCGTCCGAGGAGGCATTGCAGGCAAAGGTCGACGACTGGGTGATGCGCGCGGCCGGCCACGTCGTCGACCACTACCGCGGCGAGGTCGCCGACCTGATCGCCGGAACCGTCGCCAAGTGGGACGGCAAGGCCACCGGCGAACGAATGGAGTTGCAGGTCGGTCGCGACCTGCAGTTCATCCGCATCAACGGCACCATCGTCGGTGGGCTGGCCGGTCTGGTGATCTACACCGTCAGCCAACTGTTGTTCTGAGGATCAGCCCCAGTCGCGACGGGTCGGCGGCATGCCGGCCGCGCCCGTATCAGTCGGCAACACACCGAGCACCTGGTGGATCCCGACGCCGCCGTCCTCGAAGCCGATCGCCGACCCGGCCATGTACAGGCGCCAGACCTTGGCACGCGGTTCACCGACCATCGCCACGGCTCGATCCCAGTTCGACTCGAGGTTGGCGACCCAGCACCGAAGCGTGCGCGCGTAGTGCTCGCGCAGCGATTCGACATCGCGCACCTCGAAGCCCGCTTCCTCCATGCTCAGCACCACGTTGCCGACATCGATCAACTCGCCGTCGGGGAACACGTAGCGACCGACGAACGAGCGCGGACCCAGGGTCGAACCGCCCACGGAGGAGATCGCATGGTTGAGCAGGCGGCCCTGCGGCGCGAGCACCGTGCGCAACGTGGTGAAGTACCGGTCGATCCTGCCGTGACCGACGTGCTCCGACATCCCGATCGACGAGATCGCGTCGAACGTCTCGCCGGTGAGGTCGCGGTAGTCCTGCAGGCGGATCTCGACGCGGTCGGCGACACCGGCATCGCTGATGCGCTTCCGCGCCCGCTCTGCCTGCGCCTTGCTGATCGTGATGCCCACGAC
>JAYVOI010000191.1:0-10349 GCA_043758005.1 Ilumatobacteraceae bacterium | reverse complement strand
GTGGCTGGCGACGTCGCCGGGGGTGTCGCCGTCGTCGGCAGGCACAGCGTCTGACCGGGATGGATCACGGTTGCCGTCGTGGCCCCGTTGGCATTGATCAGGGCCGTCATCGTCACACCGTTGCGCGAGGCGATCCTGCTCCACGAGTCGCCACCGACGACCGAATACGTGGCACCAGGGCACGCCGCGGCACTCGACGGCCCGACGGCCTTGGCGATCTCGGCCACCGGGACGATGCCGACGACGAACATCAGCGTGGCGAAGAGCCAACGGCTGTGAGTCGACGCTGTGCGCGGTCCTGCACCACTGTGTTGGTCGGATACTGGCGGCATCCGCTACTCCCTTCGCCTACAAGGAATATCGGCACGCTTGACAACCCGCTTGAGGGACCTTCTACCCGATAACGTGCTGAACATGCGCGGGCAACGGGTGCTCGTCAGCGGGATGGGCGGAGAACTTGGTTCTCTCGTCGCGTCACTGCTGGAAGCCGAGTCCTGGGTCGGCTCGATCCTTGGCATCGATGTGGATCCGCCCCGCCGCCGACTGCGCCGGAGCGAGTTTCACCTGATCGACCCCGCCAATCGTTCGCGCATCGTCGACGTCGTCACCGCCTTCGACCCCCATGTACTCGTGCACCTGGCCGTGTGGGAGCCCGACGCTCGCGCCGGCACGAGGTTGGCGAAGCGCCTGACCGGCGAGTCGGCGACCTCGATCCTCGCCGCCGCGGCGGAGTGTCGATCGCTCGAGTCGATCGTGGTGCGCAGCGGCATCGAGATCTACGGCCGTGGTCGCGGCTCGCTCACCCGTCCCGACGAGGATTCGCCAACCCGCCCGACGAGCGAATACGGGCGGATGGTGGCCGACATCGAAGCAACGGCACACCGTGTCGGCGAGCGCATCGGCGTGGCGGTCACAGCCCTGCGACTCGCGCCGGTACTCGGCCCACACGTACCGAGCCCGCTGGGGCGCGTGCTGCGCCAACCAGTCGTGCCGTTCAGCCTCCTCGCCGATTCACCGTTCGCCGTGATCCTCGATGCCGACGCGGCTCGAGCCTTCGTGGCCGCTGCCGAGCAACGCCCGCAGGGCCCACTCAACGTCGTCGCCCCAGGCGCCATCACGACCATGCAAGCCATCCGGCGCGGCCGGCGCCTGCCGTTGCCGTTGGTCGGGCCGGAGTGGCGGGTGGCTCGACAGATCAGCTTCCTGCTCGGGGCGCCATTGCCGGAGCACGTGATGGAACTGATCCACCGCGGTCGCCTCGCGGACGGCGCCCGACTGCTGTCGACGCTCGGCATCGCACCGCACGTCACCACACAGGACGTGATCGACCGGTTGTTCGAATGGGAAGCGATCGTGCGGATCCCGGCACGGCAGGCTGCCTGACATGCAACCCGTGATCCGTCTTCCGCGATCGTGGTACCCGGCCGACTCGGTCGACGAGTGGGGCCGCGATGCCCACCTCATCGAACTGCTGTCGCCCGCGGCAACGATGCGCTGGGACGTCAGTGTGGGTGGCGTGCACCACCTCCCCAAGCGCGACGGTGCCCTGCTGGTGACGAACTCGCGGCACTTCTCGCTGAGCACGATCTACTCCGCATGGGCCCTCAGTCGGGAAATCGGTCGACCGGTGCGCTTCGGTGGCCGGCCCGACATCGTGCCGTTCGGGCCGATGCTGCAGCGCCTCGGTGGGCTGCTGAACAACCCAGAGGAGATCAGCGGAGCGCTGCGCGCCGGCGAGTTGGTGGTCGTGTCGGCCAAGGGAACCCGCGACCCGCGCCACGCCGGCGTGGTCGATCCCAAGCTGGTCGCCGCTGCCATCGCCAGTCATACCCCGGTGTACCCCGTGGCGTCGATCAGTTCGCTGTTCGGCCGCGCGGCCCGCGTCGAGGTCGGGCCTGTCGTCCGGCCACGTCGCAAGCGCCGCGGTCCGCTGGCCGATCTCGAGCTGGCCGAACTCACGCAACTGCACATCCAACGACTGATCGACGGCCTCGGTGGCCTGCACACCGGCGTCGCCCCGATCGACTGGCTGGCAGAGGGCTGATGGGCTACGCGCGCGCCAGCGACGGAGCCCGAATCCACTTCGAGGCGTTCGGGCGACGCGACCTGCCCGCCGTGCTGATGATCCAAGGACTCGGCGCGGACAAGCACGGCTGGGACATGCAACGGTTCACGTTGGCCCGCCACTACAACGTCATTGCTTTCGACAACCGTGGCGCGGGCCGCAGCGACAAGCCGTTCGGCACCTACACGATCGAGCAGATGGCCGACGATGCCGTCGCCGTGCTCGACCATCTGGGCGTCGACGCCGCGCACGTCGTCGGCGCATCGATGGGCGGGGCGATCAGTCAGTTGATGTGCGTGCGCCACCCGTCGAGGGTGCTGTCGCTGACCCTGGCGTGCACCGCGTGCCGCAACCAGCCGTGGCGACGCGAACTGCTCGAACGATGGATGCAGACCGCGCAGGAACGCGGCATGGGCGCAATGACCAGCGAGGCTGCGCGGTGGGTGATGGCGCCCCGCTCGTTCCGGCGTCTGGTGCCCACGTTCGGTTGGCTCGGGCCGTTGGCCATGGGGCGCCCGACTCATGCATTCGTTGCCCAGATTCGAGCCATCCTCGCCGCGGCCGACGACCTCGCCGACCGGCTGCACGAGGTCCATGTACCCACGCTGGTGGTCGTGGGGAACCAAGACATCCTCACGCCGCGAGGCGACAGCGAAGAGATCGCCGACCGCATCCCCGGCGCAGAGCTGGTCGTGATCTCCGGTGCAGCGCATGGCTTCATGGTCGAGCACGCCAGCACCTTCAACAAGATCCTCAAGGAGTTCCTGCACCGGGTCCGCCAGCCCGAACCTGTCGGTGCAGCCGCTCGCTAGATGATCGAGTTCAGCAGCGCGCTGCGGCAATCGCTGACCGACAACCTCGTTCGCCATCACCTCGCCGAGATCCCGGCCGACGATCGTCGCCGCGCCGCAGTCGCAGTGGTCGTGGTCGACAGCGATGCCGATTCCGGCGAGTCGAACGAGTTCTCACCCGACGAGATGTTCGACATCCCCGGTGACCTCACCGGCTTCGACGCGCGCATCTCGGGTGTCGGCGGTGGCGCCGCGTTCTTGTTGTGCAGGCGGG
The DNA here is from genome assembly GCA_043758005.1 of Ilumatobacteraceae bacterium. Taxonomy (GTDB): domain Bacteria; phylum Actinomycetota; class Acidimicrobiia; order Acidimicrobiales; family Ilumatobacteraceae; genus JAENVT01. Next base: position 7,219 of record JAYVOI010000191.1, on the reverse strand, counting down.
CCGCGCGGATGAACCGGCATGCCGGCCAATGGGCGCTGCCGGGTGGCAAGGTCGACGCCGGCGAGACGGCCGAGGCCGCCGCATTGCGCGAGATCGAAGAGGAGCTCGGGTTGACGCTCGACTCGTCGCAGGTGCTCGGCAGGCTCGACGACTACGCCACTCGATCGGGCTTCGTGATCACCCCGATCGTGGTGTGGGGCGGGCCGGCGACCGATCTCGTACCCGATCCGCGTGAGGTCGCCTCGGTGTTGCGGATCGGCCTGCACGAGCTGTGCCGGGCCGACTCGCCTCGCTTCGTGTCGATTCCTGAGAGCGATCGTCCGGTCGTGCAACTGCCGATCGGCGGCGACCTCATCCATGCGCCCACCGGTGCGGTGCTGTTGCAGTTCCGCTGGGTGGCGATGGAGGGCCGAGCGGGCGCGCGCGTCAACGAGTTCGAGCAGCCGGTCTTCGCCTGGCGTTGACCCCGGCACCAACGTGCTGACACGATCCCGACGCCCGTCATTTGACAACAGCGCGACAGTACGAGTGGTCGACGGTTCGCGAAGGAGGCTCACATGAGCGGTGGCGGTGGTTCCGCTAACGCGGCGCAGGGGCAAATTCAAGCCGACGAGATACGCATGAACCCGGGCACCTCCGCACGGTGGGGCAAAGGTGAGCGCCGGAGGATGTTGCTGGCCTTGCTGCCACTGATACTCGTGACTGTTCTGGCATTTTGGGCGGCGCACTAGCGCTCGTCGCCGTGCCCGCCCGAATCAGTGACGGCCGGAGTGACCGAAGCCGCCGCCACGATCGTCGCCGTCGAGCGAGTCGACGACCAGCCAGTCGACCTCCTCGACGCGTTGGATCACCAACTGCGCCAGCCGGTCGCCGCGGTTGACGACGAACGGGTGCTGCGGATCCGTGTTCAACAGCACCACATTGACCTCGCCGCGGTAGGCCGAGTCGATCAGGCCGGGCGTGTTGGCCAGGGTCAGGCCGTGGTTCAGCGCGTTGCCGCTGCGCGGCAGCACGAAGCCCGCATAGCCGACCGGTACGGCGATCGAGATCCCCGTCGGCATCAGCAGCCGCCCACCGCCGGGTGGCACCACCCCGTGTTCGCGGGCGCGAAGGTCGAGGCCGGCATCACCCACGTGAGCGTAGGACGGCAGCGGGAGATCGGGGTCGAGTCGAACGATCGGCACGGCGAGCACAACCAGGGACTCTGCCACACCCAGGTGGCGGCTGGCTACGCTCCGGGCGATGGTTACCCCGCCGCGCCCGCCCAGCGTCGATGCGCTGGCCCGTCTGATGGCCGAGAGCGGGCTGCCCCACGCGGTGTGCGTCGAACTGGCCCGCGAGGCGGTCGCTGACGGCCCGGCGAGCTTCGAACGCTCGGCGGCCCTCACCCGCGCCAACGTCTTCGCCAACTCGCTGCTGGGGCCAGTCATCAATGCCACCGGCGTGTTGTTGCACACCAACCTCGGCCGGGCGCCGCTGCCGGTCTCACATCCGCCGACGTCGACGAACCTCGAGTTCGATCTGCAGACGGGTGGACGTGGATCGCGGCAGCACGCTGTCGGCAGGTTGCTGGCGATGCTGTGCGGCGCCGAGGCGGCGATCGTTGTCAACAACAACGCGTCTGCGGTGCTGCTGGTGCTCGCGTCCGTAGCCCGCGATCGCCAGGTCGTCGTCAGTCGTGGCGAGAGCGTGGAGATCGGCGGCGGCTTCCGTATCCCCGACGTGATGGAGCAATCGGGCGCGACGTTGGTCGACGTGGGTACGACCAATCGAACCCGCCTGGCCGACTACCGCAAGGCCATCGGTCGCAAGCACGCCGATGTCGCCGCGATCTTGAAGGTGCACCCCAGCAACTACCGAATCGAAGGCTTCGTCGAGACCACGAACGTGGCCGACCTGGTCACCCTTGGACTGCCCGTGATCGCCGACATCGGCAGCGGCTTGATCGACGCCAACTGCCCGTGGATGAGCGGCCCGCCACCGGCGTGGTTGCACGGCGAGCCGGCGGCGCGCCAATCGCTCGACGACGGCGCAGCGCTGGTGACGTTCAGCGGCGACAAGCTGTTCGGTGGGCCGCAGGCCGGGATCATCGCCGGGCGCGCCGACCTCGTGGCCCAGTGTGGTCAGCACCCACTGATGCGAGCGCTGCGGCCCGGCGCGCACGTGATGTCGATGATGCAGCGCACGACGATGGCCTACCTCGACCGTACCGCGACCACCGACATCCCGTTCTGGGCGATGATCGCGGCGACCACCGAGGACCTGCGGCTGCGAGCCGGCGAGATCATCGCCGCGGCCGGTGTTGGCGAGATCGAGGCGACCGAGGCGGTGCCCGGTGCCGGTTCGGCGCCCGGCACGACGATCCCGTCGGTCGGCATCCGCATCGCCGGCGATCGCCTGGCGGCGCTGCGGTCGTGCAACCCGCCGGTCGTCGCCCGCACCCGCGACGGGTCGACGCTGCTCGACCTGCGTACGGTCGATCCCGGCAGCGACGGGGCGGTGGCGGCGGCCCTGCGACGATGCGCGTAGTCGCCACGGCCGGTCACGTCGACCACGGCAAGTCGTCGCTGGTCGAACTGCTGACCGGCATCAACCCCGACCGCCTCGAGGAAGAACGCAGCCGCGGACTGACCATCGACCTCGGATTCGCTCACACGACGCTGCCGAGCGGTGAGGGGATCAGCTTCGTCGACGTGCCCGGGCACGTGAAGTTCATCGGCAACATGCTGGCCGGAGTCGGCGGTGTGGATGCGTGCCTGTTCGTGGTCGCCGCGACCGAGGGGTGGAAGCCCCAGAGCGAGGAGCACCTGCGGATCCTCGAACTGGTCGGGCTGGGTCACGGGTTGATCGCACTGACGAAGGTCGATCTGATCGACGACGAGTGGCGACTGTTGCAGGAGATGGAGCTCCGCGACCGCTTGGCCGGGTCGTTCCTGGCCGACGCACCCATCGTCGCGGTCAGCGCCGTCACCGGTGCTGGTGTCGACGACCTGCGCGCCGCGCTCGACGTGTTGGTGCACGAGACGCCCGCCGCGCGCGATCGCGGGAGGCCGCGCCTGTGGATCGACCGGGTGTTCGCCGCCAAGGGAAGTGGCACGGTGGTCACCGGCACGCTGACGGGCGGCGAACTGCGCGGCGACCAGCAGGTGCACGCCGGCGGTCGGCCGGTGCGAATTCGGGGCATCCAATCCCACGGTCGCAGCGAGCAGTCGATCGGCCCGGGCAACCGCGTCGCCCTCAACCTGGCCGGCGTCGACCACACCGATCTCGAGCGCGGCAACGCGGTGATCATTGGCGACCAGTGGCGGCCGACGCTGCGGTTCGATGCGTCGCTGCGCGTGCTGCCCGCGTTGCAGCACCACGTGACGCGGCGGGGCGCGTACCTGGCGTACATCGGTTCAGGATCGTTCCCGGTGAAGCTGCGCGTGCTCGGGCGCGATGCCATCACCCCCGGCGGCGCGGGGCTTGTTCGGCTTCACCTCACCGAGACGCTGCCGCTGGTGCCCGGCGATCGGTTCGTGCTGCGCGAGTCGGGTCGCGACGAGACCGTCGGTGGCGGCGAGGTGCTCGACGTCGCGCCGGTACTGCCGGCGTCGAAGGCCCGGCCCGATCGCTCGGTCGACCGGGTCATCGCCGAGCGCGGCTGGGTCGACGTCGACGACCTCGAGGCAGTGACTGGCGAGCGCCGCGACCCGACGCTCGGCCAGGCGGTCGTGTCACCGGAGTGGCTGGCCACGGCGCGACACGACGTCAGCGAGCGCATCACCTCGGCCGCAGACCTCGGGCTCGATCTCGCCGAGCTCGACGAGCGCTACAGGGCGATCGTGCGCACCCTCGACGGCGTCACCGTGGAGGCAGGGCGGGCACGGCGCGCCGAGGCCGGCGACCCGCTGCTGGACCACCCCTACGTCGCTGCGTTGCTGACCGGCGGGGTCACACCGCCCGACCCGACCAACGTCGACCGGGCCCAACTCCGGGAGCTGCTGCGCCGCGGCATGATCATCGAGCGCGACGGCATCTACTTCCATCCGGCCACGATCGCATCGGTCGCCGCGACCGCCGCGCGCCTGCTGCACGAACATCCCGATGGGTTCACGGTCGCACAGCTACGCGACCACCTCGGTGTGTCCCGCAAGTACGCGCTGCCGCTCGTGAACGAGCTCGACGCACGTGGTATCACCCGGCGTCGGGGCGACCTTCGGGTGGCGGGACCGCGGCTGCCTTCCGCCGACGCAGGGTCGGCACCCGCCTGAGCCCACGTTGTTTGGTGTGCTCCAGTCCGCGTTCGAGATCACGGGCGGCCTGTGCCACGCGGACATCGTTGGTGATCACTTCGCCGAAGTGCTGTGGGTCGGCCAACAACCAACTGTGCGAACCCTCGACCACGGTCCCCTCGACCCCCGATGCCACGCACAGTGCCTCGAACGATTCACGCGGGATGATGCCGTCGCGTGTACCCCACAGGATCGTGATCGGTAGGCCGCGATCGCGGAGCCGTTCGAGCTCGACGCGCAGGTCGGCGCGGCGGGCAAGGTTGGCCACCCGCACGATCGCCCTCGGGTTGCGCACCAGGTTGGGCACGAGATCCTCGAACACCACCGGCAACACGCGCGTTGCCTGGCGCACCGGCCACACGTCGCTGGGGAAGTGCAGCCCCCAGTCCCACAGCGGCCGTTCGCCGATGCTGCGCAGTGTGCGCCCATTGCGCCAGGCCGAACCGCCGATCGAGTTGACCAGCACCAGCGACCGGACCCGCTTCGGCATGTCGTGGGCGAGTTTGATGGCCACGCCGCCGCCGAACGAGTGACCGACCAGCACCGCCGGCTCCTCGATCTCGAGCACGTCGAGCAGGTCGGCGACCCACTTGGCGTAGCCGCTGATCGAGAAGGCGTCGCCCTGCAGATCACCACTGCCGCCGAAGCCCGGCATCGACGGGGCGATGACCATGCAACCCTGCTCGGCGATCTCCTCGATCACCTTGCGATAGGTGTGCTGCGCCAACGCCCAACCGTGCAGCAACACCACGGGCATCCCGGCGCCGGCCAGGCTGTAGGCCGCTGGTTTGCCCTGCACCCAGGTGCGTTGGTTGACGACGATCACGGGTCAGAACGCTTACTGTTTGGCCCGCCGCTCACGGTAGTCACGAGCGGCACCTTCTTCCGGCTCCACTTCCAGCGTGACGCCATCGATGGCCACGACCCTCAACCCCGCACCGACGGTGATGGGCGTGGCGCGGTTGGTGCGGGCACGCCATCGTGCGCCGCTGACCATCGCCACGCCTTCGGGATCGATCGTCGTGGTCGCCGTTCCGTCGAGGCCGATCATCCACTCGCGACCGATGGTCGGCGTGGCAAAACGTGTACGCACCATCGAGGGCATGCCGACGATGAACGTCAGCATCACACCACCCACGGCAACGATCAGCGTGATCCATCCGAGCCGCAGATCGTTGCCCGGCACGGGTCGGTAGAGGTACCACGCGCCGATGATGAACAAGACGATGCCGACCCCGGTCCACGCCCTCGGTATGCCCACTTGCACATCGATTGCAAACGCCAACATCGACAGCACCAGCAACGCCACCGCCGCCGGTCGGGTCGGCAACGCACTGAGCCCGTAGCAACCGAGCACCGCGCAGATCGCGCCGACGCCGCCGCCGATCCCGACGCCTGCCGTGAAGAACTCGAAGATCAACAGCGCCATTCCGATCACGAACAACAAGAACGCCATCGGGGGGCTGGCGACCGTGTGCAACACCTCGTCGAACAGACCGAGGCCGCTGAACACCGGCGTGGTCGAGATGTTCTGTTCCTCACCCTTGTCGTTCAGTTGCTTCACCACGGTGTTGACCACGTGACCGTCGATCGTCTTGCCGTCCATCGCCAGCACCATGTTGCGCACGGTCGGCACACCCTCGTCGGTGGTGTCGAGCTTCAACACACCGGCCGCGCGGGCCTCGTTGAAGCTCATCGATCCGCTGACCAGATCAGTGGTTGCGTCGCCGAAGCTGATCGGCTTGCCGTCGACGATCAACGGGGCACTGATGTGCCCGATGCGACTGCCACCGACCATCGCGGTCACGTCAGCCACGGCCATCAACTGTGCCGGCAGCCCGTAGGCGCGCGATGAGCGCGACGGCCCGACCCAGATGCCGATCGGCACCTTGGCGTGGGCGACGCGCTCGAGCAATGCGGACATCTCGGCGTCGGAGACGACGGCGCCGCGGCTGGTCAGCTGCAGGATCAACGCCTCGGCGCCATTGGATTCGGCGTGATCGACGGCGTCGACGATCGAGCGAACCACGATCTTGTCGAAGATCCCCGAGACCTGCAGCACGTCGACCGGGGCGAGCTGCGATGCGTCGGTGGCATCGGCGGTTCCGGGGGCGCTCGTTGTCGGAGGGGTCGACGCGTGCGCGGACGGTGACAACAGCGACAGCCCCGCCAACCCGACAAAGGGCGCGATGAGAATGGTGATCGCTAACCTGCGCACAAGTGCCTCCGAAGAGCGAGAATCCGCTGCAGTTCCTGACCGACTCCCGTGTTGTCATCGTTGCTGGCAAAGGGGGCGTCGGGAAGACCACGGTAACCGCGGTTTTGGCCCGCGCAGCAACCGATGCGGGACTTCGTGTGCTGGTCGTCGAGCTCGACGGGAAGTCGGCCCTGGCCAGCCTGGTCGGCGACGACATCGCTTGCTTGCCACTCACGCCCACCGCCGCGTTGGCCGAGTACCTCGACACTCACGGCCTCGGTCGCGTGGCCAAACGACTCGCCACCAGCGGGGTGATCGAGGTGGTCGCGACCGCTGCTCCCGGCATCGACGACATCGTCGTGCTCGGCAAGATCAAGCAGCTCGAGCAGAGCGGTAGCTACGACCTGGTCGTGGTCGACGGTCCCGCCGCAGGGCATGCCATCACGTTCCTGATGGCGCCGGCGAACCTGCTGAAGTTGGTGCGCGGCGGCCCGATCCACAGTCAGGCCGTCGACGTGGCCGACATGCTCAACGACCCGACGCGCAGCCAGGTGATCCTGGTGACGTTGCCAGAGACGACACCGGTGAACGAGGTGATCGAGACCGCCGAGTCACTGCGCGACGACGGTGGGCTGCGGCTGGGGCCGGTGGTGGTGAATGCGTTCGACGAGGGTGACGATCTGCCGCTCGACCGGGCCACGCCCGGCACGCCGTTGTACGAAGCCGCCGAGTTCCGCAATGCGCGACG
>JAYVOI010000190.1:0-4467 GCA_043758005.1 Ilumatobacteraceae bacterium | reverse complement strand
ACTCGTTGGCCTGGGCGATCAACACCTCGATCGACGAGGAGACGCCGAGAGCGACCACTTCGTAGCTACCCGCCTCGGCGCGGACGACGTCGAGGGTCTGCGTCCCGATCGACCCCGAGGAGCCGGCGATGGCGACACGTACCGTTGACATGCCGTCAGTCTCGCATCCAGCGGCCACGTGCGGCCTGCGGGCCGTCGCGACCTTCGGCTACTTGGTCACCCAGGGCTGCAGGATCTGCAGGAGGTAGTACACCGCGGGGAGCGTGAAGAGGAACCCGTCGAAGCGATCGAGTACACCCCCGTGGCCGCGGATGATCGCGCCGAAGTCCTTGATGTCGAGGTTGCGTTTGAACATGCTCTCGGTGAGGTCGCCGATGGGCGCCATGATCGAGATCACGATGCCCAAGATGATCAGGTCGCCGGCACTGTTCCAGGTGCTCGAGCGATCCGTGAGGCCGACGATCACCATCGCCAGGATCGTGGCCACCGTGCCACCGAACAGGCCTTCGACGCTCTTGTTGGGGCTGATCCAGGCCCGCAGCGGTGACTTGCCCGCCGCACTGCCGAGCACCAGTGCGCCGACATCGTTGGCCACGACGCCGATCGCCAGCAAGCACAACGTGTCGGTGCCGATCCGGGTGCTGAAGAACCCCGCTGCCACCGGAAAGCCGGAGCCCTTCGAGTACCGCAGGATCAGCGCCGCGAACGAACCGAGGAAGCCGATCCACACGACGCCGAGGGTCGTGATGGCCATGTTCGGCATCGGGGCTGCCTCGAGGCTCTTGGCACCGATGAACGTGAGCGCACCGGCAACGAAGCCGAGCGCAATGATCAACGGCAGCGCCTGCTCGCCGGCCCAGTAGGTAGCGATCGGCATCGCCACGCATGCCACGATGCCGACGAACGTCGCCGGGCGGTAGCCCTTCTCGGACACCTTGTCGAAGTATTCGACTGCGCCGAACCCCAGCACGGCGACCACGACCAGCAGCACCAGCTTGGGGCTGACGATCACGGCGACGATGAACAGCGCAGCCAGCACCAGACCGACACCGATCGCTGTCGGCACATCGCGACCCGACGACTTGGCCGGCCGGTTCGGTGGACGAGCGGTCGAACCGGAGCGGGCCGGGCGGCCACCGCGCACCGGCTCACCGGGGCGGCCCTTACGCGGCATCGGCCGTGACCGGTCGTCGGTGGGATCCGTACCGATCGTGATTCGACCGGGCTCGCGACGAATCGGGATCGACTCGTCGCGACTGGTGATGTCGTCACCGGCGCCGAGCACCGGTTCGATCGGGACGACTCGCTCCATCTCGCCCGTTTCGTCGTGTGGGTCGACGGGCTGATCGTCGCGCCACACCGGGGCCTTGCCGGCGAACGACGACCACACATCGAGGTCATCGGTGTGGTCGGCGGGCTGGCTGGCGGTCAGGGTTCGTGGCATCTCGCCGGTCGGGGGCTCGGTCCAGTGTGGCAACGGGCCGGTATCAGACGCGCCGAACGACAAGCCGCCGGACTCGTCGTCGTCGGTCGAGTCGGCGAACAACGGTGGACCGTAGTCCTCTGCTTCCTCTTCATCCGGGCGTCGAGGACGCCGTGAATCGTCAGTCATGCAAATCCCCTTTGCTCGCTCAGACCTCGAGGAGTTCTTGCTCTTTACGGCCGAACGCCTTGTCGATCATCTCCACGTGCTCGTGGGTGATCCGCTCGATTTCCTTCTCTGCTCGCTCCAGCTCGTTTGCGGATATCTCGGCGGCTTTCTCCGAGGCGTCGAGGTGCTTGCGGGCATCGCGACGAATGTTGCGGACGGCGACTCGGCCGTCTTCTGCCATGTTCTTGACGATCTTGACGTATTCCTTGCGACGCTCCTCGGTGAGAGGCGGGAAGTTGAGTCGGATGATCACTCCGTCGTTCGACGGACTGACCCCGAGATCACTGTCGCGGATTGCCTTCTCGATGGCACCCAGCGAAGCTCGGTCGTGCGGCTTGACGATCAACTGCCGCGCTTCGGGCACCTGAAATCCGGCAAGTTGCTGCACCGGCACCATCGAGCCGTAGTAGTCGACCATCAGCTTTTCGACCAGCGCCGGAGACGCTCGACCGGTGCGCACCGTCGTAAACAGGCTCTGCACGTGCTCGACAGCCTTCTCCATCTTGTCGATGGCGTCGAGAAGGGTCTCTTCAGTCACGGTGACCAGCGTATCGACCAGCGGGGAGGCGGAACGCGCATCCCGTCAGCCCTGGATGATCGTGCCGACACGTTCGCCACGCAGAATCGCCTGCAACCTCGCAGGAGACGACATGTCGAAGACCACGATCGGGATGGCGTTGTCGCGGCAGAAGGCGATCGCCGTGGCATCCATGACCTTGAGATCCTTGGTCATCACTTCGATGTAGGTGATCTCGTCGTACTTCGTCGCCGACGAAATCGTGCGCGGGTCCGCGCTGTAGACGCCGTCGACACCGGAATGGGTGCCCTTCAACAAAGCATCGGCATCGATCTCGGCGGCACGAAGGGCCGCAGCGGTATCGGTGGTGAAGAACGGGTTGCCGGTACCAGCGGCGAAGATCACCACACGACCCTGCTCGAGGTGGCGCATGGCCTTGCGGCGGATGTACGGCTCGCACAGACGCGGCATCTCGATCGCGCTCTGTACCCGGGTGTCTTGCCCCGCCCGCTCGAGCGCGTCCTGCAGCGCCAGCGCGTTCATCACGGTGCCGAGCATTCCGATGTGGTCGGACTGCGTCGCGTCCATGCCCGACATCGCGCCGGTGCGGCCGCGCCAGAAGTTTCCGCCACCGACGACGACGCACACGTCGACGTCCATATCACGCACGGCAATGATCTCGCGGGCCGTGGAATCGAGCGTTGCCGCATCGAGTCCCTGACCTGAATCACCGGCGAGGGCCTCGCCCGACGGTTTGAAGACGATTCGCTTCCATCGGGGCGATGCCGCCGAAGTCATCGGCCGGTCAGCCGATCTCGACCTGGGCGAAGCGTACGATCGACGCCGAGCCGATCAGCTGGGTGATCGACTGTTTGTCGTCTTTGGCGTAGGGCTGATCGAGCAGCGCAACATCTTTGTAGAAGCCGTGGAGGCGGCCCTCGATGATCTTCGGTAGCGCGGCCTCCGGCTTGCCTTCGTTGCGGCTGATAGTCTCCAGCGTCTGGCGTTCGTGAGCGACGACATCGTCGGGGATGTCGTTGCGGCTGAGGTACTTCGGTCGGGCGAAGCCGATGTGCACGGCCACGTCGTGAGCCAGTTCCTGCGTCGAATTCGCCATCTCGACGAGCACTGCGTTGACCCCGCGGCCACCCTGCATGTGCAGGTAGCTGTCGAGCACGTTGCCGGGAGCAGCCTCGATCCGGACGACGTCGCCCAACTCGATCTTCTCCTTCAGAGTGATCTTCAGGTCGTCGAGCTCGGCGGCGCGCTTGGCGACCGCAGCCTCGCCCTCGGCGATGACCAGCTTGGCCAAGGTGTCGGCCTCGCCTTTGAACAGGTCGCTGCCGGCAACGAAGTCGGTCTCGCTCTTCAGCTTGACGATCGCACCGACGTTGCCCTCGATCACGAGTGCAACCAGGCCCTGGTTGTTCTCACGGTCGTCGCGCTTGGCGCTGGCGGCCAGCCCCTTCTCACGCAGCCATTGCTTGGATGCTTCCATGTCGCCGTCGTTGGCCTCCAGGGCCTTCTTGGCGTCCATCATTCCCGCGCCAGTGGCCTGGCGCAGCGCCTGTACGTCTTTTGCAGTGAATGCCACAGGATCAGCCTTCGGTCTCAGTCTCGGGTGCGGGGGTCTCGGTTGTGTTAGTGCTGTCGACCGCCGAAGCGGCTTCGACAACGGTGTCGGAGGCGGCATCGGTGACGGCGGCCTCGACTGGGGCTTCCTCAGCGGCCTCGGGGACCACTTCCTCCGCGGCAACCTCAGCGGTCGACGCGACACGGGCGTCACGCTCGGCCTGGGCGGCAGCGGCCTGGCGACGGGCATCGGCCTGTGCTGCGGCGAACGCGGCTTCGTCTTCGGCAGTGCGCTTCGGCGCTGCGCTGACCTGAGGGTTGCGCTTGCTGGCGATGAATCGCCCTTCCTCGATGGCCTCGGCGATGACGCGGCTCATCAGGGCATTGGCGCGGATCGCGTCGTCGTTGCCCGGGATCGGGAACTGCACGACGTCGGGGTCGACGTTGGTGTCGACGACGGCGATCACCGGGATCTTCAGCTTGTTGGCCTCGGTGACGGCGATGTGCTCTTTCTTGGTGTCGAGGATGAACACTGCGTCAGGACGCTTGCTCATGTTGCGGATGCCGCCGAGGTTCTTCTGCAACTTCTCGAGCTCACGACCGAGCAGGAGGGCCTCCTTCTTCGGCATCGAATCGAACTCACCGGAGATGCGCATGCGCTCGTACTCCTGCATCTTCGAGACTCGCTTGGCGATCGTCTCGAAGTTGGTCAGCATGCCGCCGAGCC
>JAYVOI010000189.1:0-10364 GCA_043758005.1 Ilumatobacteraceae bacterium | reverse complement strand
ACCACTGGTCCCAGCAGATCCTGTCTCGTCGTTACCCGTCCCCAACGGCGACAGGCACCTGGTCACGACGGCGGCTTCGACTCTCGAGTTCAAGCCGTCGTCATGGCCTTTCTCTCCGATTTCTATCAACCTTCGCGTATCCAGGAGCAGTAGCCAACGATCCACATGATCTCGCTGATGGACCCCCACAGCGAGCGCTGAGCCCCCATTCAGCGATCCGAACGTGCCTGGCCCGACCCGTCCCCGGGCCGGGCACGTTTGCATTGTCCGGCCGGTGCGACGACCCGCTCGGAGCCGATCACGGACGGGTGCCCATCACCTTCAGCCACCGGGTGTGGGACTGCACGGCCTTCCACGGAGTCGGGTGGCTGTGAACAGTGAGGTGGCATTGGTCGCACGCTCGATTGAGCCGTTCGGCGACGAGGGGGTACACCGTGTGCGGGAGACGAGGAGCAAGGTGGTGCTCGACCTGGTAGTCGAGCCCTCCCATCAGCCAATGGAACGCGTGACCGCCGAGCTTGGTACGGCAGTGCACGTCGATGGTCGTTCGGAGTTGATGGATGATGAAGTCGGGTCCGCGTCGTGGCGCATCAGCCTCGGGGAACTCGACTCCCTCGGTGCAGTGGGCCAATTGGAACATCGTCGCCAGCAGCAGCCCGACCATCCACGACACCGCGAGGTAGAACGTGAGCACGACCCACCAGCGGTGGTAGACGAGCGGCACGGCGAAGGCCCAGCCGACGTGGATCACCTTGCCGATCCCGATCATGACGACATCGCGGCGGCGCGGTTGACGGGCGAACCGCTGGCCGCCGACGCCGTGCTTCTTGAGGTTGACGAAGTCGGAGATCAACAGCCACTGCAGGGTCAAGAACCCGTAGAGCGGCCACATGTAGAGATGCTGATATCGATGCCATGGGCGCCACGGCTGATCAGGCGCAAGGCGGGCGAACGGGGCCTGGTCGATGTCGGCGTCGAGGCCGACCATGTTGGTGTTGCCGTGGTGCAGGTTGTTGTGCTTGAAGCGCCAGATCCACGAGCTCGCGCCGAGCAGGTCGCCCGTGTACCCAGCGACACGATTGACGGTGCGCGAGGTGCTGAACGAGGCGTGGTTGGCGTCGTGGAACACCGAGGTCGCCGTGGCGGTCAAGGCCACGACCAGCACGAGCGCGGACACGATCTTGAGCACGACCGACGACTCGGCGACGACCAGTGACCAGTAGCTGACGCCGGCGAGCGATGCGATCACGGCGGCCTTGAGGTGGAGCCGTCGACGAGCGAGGAGCAGTTCGCGCGGCGAGGGTCGCACGGCCTCGGTCAATGATCGCTGGTGCTCATCCAGGCACCCGATGGGTGCCGCAACCGTCTGCATCGCCTCGCTCCTTCGACATTGGTCGAAACCGCCTGCCGAGGTTTGGAGCGGGCTGCCACTCGGGTGGAATGTGGTCGATTCACCCTATCTCTCGATGCCCCCGAATGGCCATCGCCCGACCCCCAGGACTTGGTGGCTGCTAGGGTTTGCGTAGAGCTTCACGGTGACTCATCGGCCCGGACCATGCCGCCGCACTGTGGTGAACCTAGGAGGGCATGGTCTACGTGGCAGTGCGTTGCACGGCACCGAGTTCTCACGCGTGAACGACGATCAGTCGCTCCGTGTCGCAGTTGCCTTCGCTCGCGCCGTGGCCCAGACGCCACCCGCTGGGCTGTGCAGCGCGTGTATGGAGCTCCTGGTCGTGTCCGGCGCCGGGATCACCGTGATGGGAGCCGGACAATCCGGCCTGTTGTGCGTCTCGAGCGAGCGGATGGCGGCACTCGAGGACCTGCAGTTCACGATGGGTGTCGGCCCGTGTCAGGACGCATATCAATCTGGACTGCCAGTTTTTGCGCCACGACTCGACGTGCCCGTCGTTGCTCGCTGGCCGGAATTCGTCGACATGGCCAGAGATGTCGGAGTTGGCGCAGTTTTTGCCTATCCTCTGGCCTCGAATGGCGCGAAAATAGGCGTCATGACCCTCTATCAAGATCTGGAAGGCGAGCTCAGCGTCGGGCAGCATGCCGACAGCCTGGTCATGGCCGACGTGCTCACCGAGACGGTGCTGAGCCTGCAGGATGCCGCACCCGAGGGCGTGCTGGCCGAGAGCCTCGACGAAGCGGTCGCCTACCGAGCCGAGATCCACCAGGCCTCGGGCATGGTGGCGATCCAGCTGAAGATCCCGGTCGCCGAGGCGATGGTGCGAATGCGCGCCCACGCGTTTGGCGAGGGAAGAGGTGTTGGAGAAGTAGCGAGGGATATTGTCGCTCGTCGGTTGCGTCTTGCGGATGATCGACGACAACCAGGAGAAGGGGTGTGATACCTGTGTCGAACGATGCCGAACTCAAGGCGCTGAATCGACAGACGCTCACTGCGACGACGTTCGTCGAGATCGTCGACACGCTCGTCGACGAACTTCGATGTGATCGAAGTGCTGACCGTGTTGACCTCTCGCAGTGTCGAGTTGCTGGAAGCCGCTGCCGCCGGGATCCTGCTCGTCGACGCCGAGGGCCATCTCCGTGTGATCGGTGCGTCGACCGAACAGGTCGGTCTGCTGGAGCTGTTCCAGATCCAGAACGACCAAGGCCCGTGCCTCGACTGCTTCCACACCGGCGCCGTGGTATCCGATGCCGACCTCAGGACGTCAACACTGTGGCCACAGTTCTCGGAAGAGTGCCTGCGGGCCGGCTTCCCGTCCGTTTGTGCTGTACCACTGCGCCTGAAGGACTTGATCCTCGGGTGCCTCAACCTGTTCATGTCCGAGCCGGTCGCGCTCTCCGAAGGTGAGATCGCACTGGCCCAGGCCTTTGCCGACGTGGCCTGCATTGCCATCGTGCAGGACATGGCCACGCGAGAAGCCGCCGTTCGGGAGGGTCATCTGCAGCACGCGCTCAACAGCCGCATCGTCATCGAGCAGGCCAAGGGCATGATCGCCGAACGCGGCGCTGTCGACATGGACGACGCATTCGCCCGCCTGCGCGCCTTCGCCCGGAGCAACAATCGTGGCCTCACCGACGTGGCCGAGGCGCTTGTCGTCGGTTCGATCAGCATCGATTCCATCGTCGGCGGCCGCCGCGTGCCGCCGCCACCGAACACCCGCCGTCTCTGACCGACGCAGAGTTTTCGGTTGGCCGTTGTGCCGCGGGCACGAGCGGTGTACGGTGCACCTACGAGCAATTTTGCTCCAGCCGCGTGGCTCCAGTCCTTGGTTGCGCCCTCGCCGACCGGGAGAACCAGTGTGCGCACCAGGGACATGCGTGCAGTTTCCGCACCGACCTCAGTCTCATCGGCCGACGATCTGCCGGCCATGGTCCGAGTCACCCGATCCGGTCGGCGGGCGCGCATCGTCCAGGTCGATGGCGAGCTGGATGTAGCCACCCGTGGGTTGGTGCGCCAGGCCTGCTTGACCGGCCGACGCACTCAAGTCGTGGTCGAGATGGCCGAGACGACCTTCATGGATTGCAGCGGATACGGCAGTCTGGTCGCTGCTCGCCGCATCCTGCGCCGTCACGGCGGGTCATTGACGCTGCGCAACCAGTCCGGGCAGCCGGCCGAGCTGCTGTCGATGCTGGCCCAGCTCGAGTCGCGCAACTAGCGAGCGCTTGACAGCGGCTACATCTCGATCGCGTTGCGCGTCGTCTCGATCAGCTCAGCGAACTCGGCGAGTTCCGTCGCGCCGATCGACGCGTAGATCGGCACCAGCATTCGCGAGGTCAGTCGCTCCGCTTCGGCACGAGCCCCGCGGGATGTTTCTGCATCGTCGAACGGCCCGGTCCATCCGAGCTGCTCGGCCCACACAGGACCGCTGCGCGGCGGGGGCGCCGGTGAGGCCAGCACGGCGTCGAGTGGCGTGATCCCGCAGGCGTGGACCGCGACGATGTGTGCTGCGCCGCGCAGCTCGCGCAGGACGTGCATCGTCAACGCGACGCGGGCGTTGACGTCGTCGGGCTGTGTTTGGGCTCGCCACCCGGCGAAGACGGTGCCGATGGACCCGTCGGCGGCATCGGCGATTCGTCGGCCGAGCTCGTCGAGGCGCGCCATGCGGGCCTCATCGAACCTGGCGAGTTCCTTCGAACCCCATTGACAGCACAACGCGGTGTAGGCATCAGCGACCTGACGAGGTGTGAGGCCGGCAGGGAGCGATTCCCAAGCGGCGCGCACTCGATCGGGCGACAGGAACGCCAGGCCCGCCGCAGCGACGTCGGCGTCGCCATCGCCGAGCACGCCGGCGCGTCCGACGATCCACAGGTCGGAGCCCGACTGCATCCCGAGATCAGCGGCGAGCCGATCGGCCATCGGGCCGGTCATCCAGCCCCGCACGAACTGCTGGATGGGCTTCAGCACTCGCTCGACCTGGTCGGCCGCGGTCGTCGTTGTCATGTGAACTGTTCCTCCGAAGGTGGTGGTGGTCAGGCGCGGGCGACGGGGGAGACGGTGTCGTGCCATCGGATCGACGCCGCAAGGTGCTCGGCGGACGTCGCGTAGCCGCCGCCCATCGTCGAGACGCGAAGGTGGGTCGCCCCGAGATCGCGAAACGCGGTGGCCGTGTCGACCCAACTCTGCGGATCATCGTCGGCGCGGATGCGCATGCCGCACTCGATGCCGAGCGTGTTCGGGTCGCGCCCCGCAGCCGTCGCGTAGCCGCGCAACCGACCCAACGCCTCGGCCAGTTGATCGCCCGGTGGGAACTGTGGCATCCACCCATCGGCCAGGCGCCCGGCTCGTTCGAGCACCCGTTCGACGAGGCTGCCCACGAACGACCCCATCCAGATCGGGATCGGGCGCTGCATCGGCAACGGGTTCAATCCCATCCGGTCGAGGTGGTGCCACGTGCCATCGAAGGTGACCAGCTCGTCGGTCCACAGCAGGCGCAGGACTGCGATCTGCTCCTCGATGCGGCGGCCCCGGTTGGAGAAGTCTTGGTCGAGGGCCTCGTACTCCATCCAGTTACGGCCGATGCCGACGCCGAGCCGCAGACGACCACCGGACAGCAGGTCGAGCTCGGCGGTCTGCTTAGCCAGCAGCACCGTCTGGCGCTGCGTGCTGATGACGATCGAGGTCGCCAGCTCGAGACGGGACGTGACGGCGGCGAGGAACGTCAGCAGCACGAGTGGCTCGTGGCACGGCACGTCGAACGTGTGCAGCTTCTCGCCATCGCGTTGCCGGTCGGGATGGCCACCGGCGACGTGATCGTTGGCCAGCACGGCATCGAACCCGGCGCCTTCGAGGGCCTGGGCCATGTCTTTCAAGAAGAAAGGATCCGTACCGATGTCGCTGGTGATGAGCATGGTCCCGAGGCGCACGACGAGGAACGTAGCAAGCGGGCCGCTCGGCGGGCGAGGTGCTCGTTCCGGTCAGCGGTCCAGGAGGTACACGTGCTCCAAGCCGTCGACCTCGTCGTGTGCCTCGCACTGGAACACGAAGCCGAGCTTGCGCACGACCGCCAATGATCCCGCGTTGGTGGGCGACACACTGGCGACGAAGTTCGTGATGCACTGGGCCTGGTGCGCCCACAGCATGAGCGCCCCGGCCACTTCGGTCGCGTAACCCATTCCTCGTGACTCGGCGAACACCGTGTAGCCCAACTCGACCGCATCCCTGAGCCCGAGTGCGTTCACGCCGGGCGGACCGTGGAAGCCGGCGTGACCGATCATGCGACGTGGTGATGACCGACGGATCACGGCACGGGCGCCCCACCGTCCCGCGTCCCCGTCCGACGTCCTGTCGTCGAGCCGCATGCGAAGGAACGCCTCGTCATGCGCATCTGGCCACCCGGGCTCCAACTCGGCATCGAGCAGATGTGCGGCCTCGGCAAGCCGCCGTTCGATGAAGGCCGTCAACAGCACCTCGTCGAGCACTACGAGCTCGACTCGTGCTGAGACGACGATGTCAGCCTGGTTCACCGGCCGTCGCTCCGGTCGAGGACTCATGCGCCCCGATCGTAACGATGTGCTGTTCGTGCCGCGCTGCGTGCCTGCGCTGGCGCGCCGGAGATCGCCGACATGGCAGCGGGTCGCCGGGGTCGCCTCGTGATCATTGTCGTGATCGGCGTGGCCATCGATCTTGCGTACGTTGTGACCACCATCTACTCCGAACATCGCGTGAACGACGAGATCGCGTACAGCGTGTTGCGCGCTCCGTCAGCATCACCGAGAGGGACATCCTCGACGGCGCCTTCGGTCACTCGGACAAGGTCAGTGGAGCGTTCGGAGTGGCGAGCGATCGTGTCGCCATCACCGTCGACGCGGGCGAGGCATGCATTGCGGTCCGAAGTGAGTACATCACCAGCAGCAGGACGTCGGCGTTCGTCGTTCGCAACGGGTCACTCACACCGACCGCGCAGTGTTGACGTACCCCCGAGCGGGCGAGGCGTCAAACGCGGCTGAGGAGGCCGAGGAGTTGGCCGACGTCGTCGACGCAGTACACGCCCAACCGTCTGAGGGCCGGGCGGGCGTCGATCGGGAGGCCTTGGCCGGTGTCCTGGTTGAGGATGCCGCCCATGTAGATCGTGCCGGTCCACCGTTCGGCACGGGCGCCGTCGGCGAGGCGTTGGCCGAGCGCCAGGGCGTTGCCGTTGTAGACGCCGAGCACGATGGCATCGGCGTCTTCCTCGCTGGCGGCTCGCACGATGCTGTCGATCGGAGCATTCGCGCCGAGCAGGATCACCTCGGCGCCGGCCCTCGGCAACACGCGGGCCAACGCATCGCGCACGAGGTCGTGAACCTCGAGCACGGCGAGCACGACGCGCTTGCCGTCGAGACGCGGCGCGACAGCACTCAGGCGATCGGCCAGGTCGCGGACGTGCGACGCCTTCCACGGTTCCAACCGGGCGATCTCGGGTGGAGCGGCAAGGTCGACACGGCGTTCGAGATCATCCATCGACGTTCGTCGCAAGGCGAGTAGCACCTGCGCGGCATCGTTCACGTCGACGCCGTCATCGTCGAGCGCGGCCAGGGCTCGGTCGCGGAACTCGATCGCGTACGCCGCGGTCGCCGCGCCGAGCTTGTCGAGGTGCGCCCAGTCGTGGAGGTCGGGCGATGTGCGCACGTCGCGTTCGATCTCGTGCGCGAGGAGATGGACTTCGACGATCTCCCGGGCACTCGGGATCCGCTCGGCTTCGGTGAGGGGGACAGGGTTGACCGCATGGCCGGTCGGACGCCGCAACTGCAGGGCGATGTCGCACATCAACTGCGCGGTGACCGCTGCCATGTTGTGCGACCGATCGCCCGGCCGGTGATCGACGGTGTTGCCGTAGATCATCGAGCCGATCGAGTCGCGGCCACGGAGGTCGTCGAGGGCGAAGTGCACGACTGCCCGGCACTCGGGTTGTTGGATCGTGTTGCCGAAGCAGTGCGCCAACCGTGCCCCGATCAGATCCTCGACGACGTGTTGCTCGAGCGCGGCCCACCCGACGTAGGCGCCGAAGTGCGAGGCCTGCGTGGCCGAGCCGTCCTCGAGGTTGGAGTGAGCGAGTGCGCCGTGCCGGCGAAGCGCGCCGATTGCGGCGATCGCGCGCACGGTCTCCTCCGTCACGAGGATCTCGTCGGACCCGCCGAGCAGGTCGTATGCCGTGTACTGACCGACGTTGCCGATCGTCGTGACACCCGCAGACAGCGCTCGCAGCGTGTTCTGAAAGCCCGCCGGGAAGCCGATCATGTAGTCGCCGAGGTGCGGCTGGATGGGCGCCGCCTCGCCGAGGCGCTGCCACTCATCGGGCCCGATGCGAGGCCCGGTCTCTTTCACCGTGAGGTGCCGCTCGGGCTCAGGCACACCCATCGCCCGGTCGAGGGCGAGGCCGAACCGGTCAACCGTGTGGCCGGCCTCGGCGAGCCCGGCATGCACCTCGGCCAGCGCAGCCTCGGTGGCTGCCCACGTCGAGAGCCCGATGTGCATGTGGTACATCACGCGGCCGTCATCGCGGCAGCGCTGCTTGTACTCGGCTTCCGACCGCGCCTGATTTGCGCGGAGGAACGCCGTGGGCGGTGGGGGTGGTGGCGCGGCCTGGCGCCCCTCGGCGATGAGTTGAGCGCCGGGAAGCATTCGTTCCACGCCCTCAAGGTAGCTGGCCCGTGAAGAACCCGTGAAGGTGCCGGACCTCGCCGTGAAGGATCCGTGAGTTTCGTTGCCGTCGGTCGACGTTGGGCGTACAACGACTGCGTGAACCACAGGCACGACTCGGCCGGCCGACTGGCAACGGCGCGGTGCGGCCGGGCGACTGGTGACCTACCGCCAGCTGATCACCGCGGTGTGGGGCGCGTCGTACGATCCCGACCCCAACCTGCTGCGCGTCCACATGGGTCACATTCGCCGCAAGTTGGAGGCCGACGGGGCTCGACCGAAGCACTTCATCACCGACTCGGGCATGGGCTACCGCTTCGAGCACGACGAGTAGCGGGCGACCGGATTTGGGCTACGCGCCGGGTGGTGCGAGATGATCGACCAGCGGCTTGACCGCGGCCTCCAGATACGGCACAAGCCACATCGAAGCGGCCGTCGTGATGTGGCTGTTGTCGCGATAGACGAGCAGGTTGCCGATCACCACCGGGCACTCGCTCGACGTGCACAGCCAGTCGCCGGTGGCGACGAACGCGGCGTCGTGCGCGGCGGCGACGTCGACCTCGACACCCAGGCGGGCCGGCTTGATCGCCGCAGATCGCGGGTTCATGCAGTCGGCGACGCGTCGGAGATGCGATGCAACACATCCCGGCACGTCGTTCAGTGGCGTCGGTGTATCACCTAGCACCAGCACGTTGGCGGCAAGCGGCCGGAAGCGGTCGAGCGTCGACTGCATGCCGTTGCGCCACACCTCGTCGGGGTTCGAGCCGATCGCCGCGCCGGTCGTCGTGTATCGGTAGGCCGACATGATGACGAGGTCGGGGTGCTCGTCGGCGAGTCGGGCGAGCACCGATGTGCGCCACGGCCCGCATTCGGGGCCGCGTGCGGGATCGGCGATCGGGATGTCGGCGGTGGGGCAGCCCTTCTTCGTCAGCACCTCGAGCCGCCAGTGGTTGCGCAGTGAGATCTCCTGCAGCGCGGGGAACCACTGCGCTGCATGGGAATCGCCGAAGAGCACGATGAGGCGAGCGGATGCCGTGTCGCCGTAGACGCATTCCTTCGCGGTGACCTGGCCGTTGCTGAGGATGCATCCGTCGGCATAGATCACTGGCTTGTCGGAGCGCGCCGAGCCAAGGCTTGGTGTGAGGTTGGCCGGCACCGATTCGACGATCGCGGCCTGCTGCAACGTGTCGGCGTTGGCGGCGACGATCGAGGCGATCACCTCGGACGATGTTGGTTGCGCGATGGTCGACGTCGGCGCAGCCGCGGGAGCGGTACCAAGGGTGGTCGAGGTCGTGGACGCGAGGTGCGGCACCGAGGTGGTGGGAATGGCTGGAGCAGCGGCGGGATTCGTGATCGTCGGCGTCGCCCGTGTCGGTAGCACGAGCGTCGGCGCGGCCGCGGCACTTCCGCTGACGAGCGACGGTGAGAACACCAACATCGCGACTGCCAGACCGGCCCCAGTGAAGCCGAGCGCGCCCCCGAGCGCCAAGCTTCGACGCGGCCGTGCGCCGAGCCACGCCGATCGTCGTGCCGGGTTCTCGATCCACCGATACGACATCGCCGCGATGCCGAACACGACCACCAGCGCGCCGATGCGTTGTGTCGCCGTGAGCGGACCGAATCGACCCGCGGCGAGCACCAGCACGGGCCAGTGCCACAGGTAGATGCCGTACGAACGGGCGCCGATCCATGCCATGGGACGGCGATCGAGCAGGACGCCCGGGCCTGCGCGCAGACGATCGGTGCCCGCGGCCAACACCAACACCGTGGCGGCAACTGGAATGACCGCCGTCGCACCCGGGAACAACGTCAGGTCACTGAAGCGCCACGCTGCCACCACGATCGTACCGAGCCCCAGCCATCCGCCGATCGCCCGCGCGGCGGCCGGGATCCTGCACACGGCGGACCCGGCGACGGCGAGCGCTGCCCCGGCCAGCAGCTCCCACGCTCGGGTCGGCAGGAGGAAGAACGACGCGGGTTGATGGTGTGGCGTCAGGCGGATGCACAGCACGAGCGACACCACGAGCAGGCTGCCGATCAGCGCTGCGGGGAACCACCGGAACCGTCGTCGCACGGCGGTCGTGGCCAGGAGGAGCACCGGCCAGCCGATGTAGAACTGTTCCTCGAGGGCCAGTGACCAGAAGTGGAGCAACGGTGACGGCGCCAGTTGTGCGGTGAGGTAGTCGTTCTGGCGGTGGGCGAACACGACGTTGACGGTGAACGTCGTGGCGGCGATTCCGTCCCGCATCAGGTCGCGCTGTGCCAATGGGTCCAG
>JAYVOI010000188.1:0-10367 GCA_043758005.1 Ilumatobacteraceae bacterium | reverse complement strand
CAAGCGCCACCTCGCCCTCGAAGAGCGTCGCAAGGCCAACAAGAAGGTCAGCGCCTAGTCCGTTCTGCGCTCAAGTCGAACCGGGCAGCCCCAGAAGGTACGTAGCGTTCTGGGGCTGCCCGATTTGCCCGAATGTTGCCGACTGGCGAGCGCGGAGATTGAATCCGGCCGCGTGACCAGCATCAGTCGCCGATCGGCGACAGCAGATGGTCAGCGACACGACGTGTCGCTTCGAAGCCGAGACCTGAGCGGCATCCGCGGTCGGGGCCAGAGCCCCCTTGTATACGCCCGCAACCTGCTCGAGGTCCGGGAGTTGATTTCCTCGGTCGGCCCACCGAGTTGGACGTACGGTCCGACGGCGGGCGCCCTCGATGGCTTCGACGGGTTCCATCTCGAGCCTCCCTTTCACGTCGTGGTCCCACGCGGAAGATCGGTGAACCGGATTGGTCACGTCGTCCACCGCGGTCGCGACATCAGCCGCCTCGACATGACCGAAGTGGACGGGGTGCCGACGATGTCCGCGACCCGAACCATCATCGATCTCGCAGCCACCGAGACTTCGGAACGGCTGGCGGCGGCGATTGACAGCGCGTTGCGTGATCGGCTCACCAGTGAGGATTTCCTTCACGCTCGGATCGTGGAGTTGCGCTGCCGTGGTCGCGCTGGAATCGCTGACCTCGTGTCGGTGCTCGAGGGAAATGAGATGACCAGGGGAGGACACTCGTGGCTCGAGCGTCGATTCCTCGTCTTGCTGGATGCGGTAGGCCTGCCCCGTCCGGAGACCCAGGCGATCGTCGGCAGGCGCAATCTTCGGCTGATCCGGGTCGACTGCCGATTTCCAGGCACCAACGTTGTCGTCGAACTGCTCGGCTACCGCTTCCACCGCACGGTGATGGAGATGCAGAACGATGCGGAGCGGATGAATTGCATGATCCTCGACGGAATGCACCCATTGCAGTTCACCTACATCGACGTCGCCAGCGAGTCGACAACGATGATGGCCTCGATCCGAGAGGCCCTGGCATAGACATCCGCTGATCATGGATCCGTGGCCGGACGCTGACGCACCTACTAGGGACTGGTGTCCACTGAGTCGTTGACGACTGGGTTGGTGGGGATGAGCCGTCCGCCAAGCGCGGCGAACCGTTGATCGACGACAGTCTTCGCGTCGGCGGCACATGCATCCCACGCACCAGGATCGGAATCAACGGGCAGGACTGGGAACATCAGGCCGTTTGGATACATGGCTCCGTACGAGTCCACGCAATCGCGCATCTGTTCGCGGACGAGGGCGTGAAGGTCCCGGCGCTCATTCAGTGTCAAGGAGTCCTCTGTTGCATCGGGTTCGACCCCGCCAAAGTTGGTCGCCGGATCGAAGACCTGCAGCACCGTACCGTCGTCTGCATATGCAGTGAACATTCCGTCTGACTCAATGCGGGGGAAGATCACCATCCCATCAATTGGGCGTTGCCACCAGAGCTTTCCGCCGCCATCGACGTATCCAACCGCTGACGCGCCGGCTGGAACACGTATCCATTGAGCCCGCTGCCCGCTGCTATCGCCACCGGATCCTGCGCCGCTCGCACTGTTCGCGGGGCCGCAGATGAGGCCTGTCGTCCCCTTGACGTCGGCCATGGCCAAACACTGCCTGGCGCTGACCGACCCGGAGGCTTCGTCGTAGTCGACATCGTCGAACTTCAGAAGCCATCCGCCAATCCCTGGTGACGACGCTGCCTTGACGGAGCCGGGCTTGGCGACCGTGGACCAATCTGTCGGTATCGACGCCGGCGAGGGCTCGGTGCGCGGAAACTCGTCGGTCAGCGGGACCTCGGTTCCCGGTGGAACGAAACCAAATGCGCTTGGGTCGTCGCGACGTGCGGCGATGGCAAGTGCAGCGCCGCCAACAAGCACCAACGCGGCGGCGACAGACAGGGTTCGTGTCAATCGCCGCGGCCCGCGGGCCTGTGGCATCGGGGCGGACCAAACGTGATTCCACTCGGGCGCACAGAGGTCGGCGCGTTCAGCATCGAGCGCAAGTTCGGTACGCAGGCGCTCTTCGAGGTCGACGGTCATTGCGGGAGGTCCTTTCTCAGCGCTGACAGAGCGCGTGCGATCAGAGTTCGGACGGTGGCCGGGCGAATGTCGAGGACTCGCGCGATGTCGGCCTCGGGCAGATCGGCCCAGTACCGCAGGACGACGGCAGCCCGTTGGTTGTAGCGGGAGCGTCGCGACGGCATCGAGCACTTCGGATGGGTGGTCGCTCGATACGGAACGTTCGGTGGTCGCCAGCAGACGCATTCGTGTGACCGATCGCTTGTCGCCGCGTGCCCGATCGCGGCACCCGTTGACCACGCACCTTCTCAGGTACGCGGGGCGGTCGAGAGCGTCGTCGAAGCGGGGCTGCAGCCGGACGAAAGCGTCTTGCACGATGTCTTCTGTCAACGAGTTGTCGTGGGTCAGCAACCACGCCAGACGAACAGCACTCGGGTAGTGCTGCCGATAGAAGGAGGCAAACGCGTCGGGCGAGATGCTCGTCCTCTCGCTATTGGGCAGGCTCCCGACACTCACAATGATCTAGACGCCACCGAGCGACCTTTCGTCGCGAAGTCCGGACGAATCGGGCAGGCCCAGAACGGTACGTAACCTTCTGGGGCTGCCCGATTCGAGAAAGCCACCGTGCCAGCGAGTCAGATCAACCGGGGCCGCGGCGGATGGCGGGGTGCGGCAGGGGAGTCCATTTCGGACGTTCCAACTGGATCACCATCTGGTCGTAGGCAACCTGGCCGACCATCTCGATGATCTCGTCTCGCAGGTACTGGTAAGCGGGCACGCGGCCGATGAACGCATCGGAGCTCTCCGTGCACCACCAGTGGAAGTCGGCGCCACCATCGCCCCAATCACGCCGTTTCCACTCACGCAGGGTTGACGTCACGTAGCCGTTGTCGTCGGTGTGATGCTCGAGCCGCAGTGGCAGCTGCCAGCACACATCGGGCTTCCAGTCGATGTAGCGCTCGCCGGCCTCGACCGCGGCGATGTGCAGCGCACAACCTGCCCCACCCGCGAAGTCGGGCTCGTTGTGAAAGATGCAAGCACCTTTGACGACACGCGTCTTGGTCGCCCCATCCTCGGTCTCGAGCACGCCCTTGTTGTGGCCCTTCTTGTAGTTCTGCCAGTGACGCGGCTCGAGTCTGGTCAACGCGTTGAGCACCGTCTGCACGTCGTCGTCGTCGATGAAGTGCGCACCGTGGCTGCAGCATCCCTGCGCCAATGCAGTCGCGTCCTCGTCGAGCACGCCCTTGCAACCGGCGCCGTAGATGCAACTCCAGTTCGAGCGCAGGAACGTCGCGTCGAACACCCAGGTCCGCCGATCATGATCGTCTTCGAAGCTGATCCATTCGTGGCGGTCGAGTGGGGGGCCGGCAGGGTCGTCGGAATGCGTGGGCACGCGCCGAAACTACCTCGGTAGGCTGGCGACTCCATGGCCACACCACCACAGACCGCTGATCAGCTGCGCGACGCCTTCATCGATTTCTTCGCGACGCGCGCCCACACGGTGGTGCCGTCGGCAAGTTTGATCCCGCATGATCCGACGGTCCTGTTCACGGTCGCCGGGATGGTGCCGTTCAAGCCGTACTTCGTCGGCGACGAGGTGCCGGCCTACAAGCGCGCGGTCAGCAGCCAGAAATGTGCCCGAGCCGGCGGGAAGCACAACGACCTCGACGATGTCGGACGCACCAAGCGTCACCTCGTGTTCTTCGAGATGCTCGGCAACTTCAGGTTCGGCGACTACTTCAAGCGCGAGATCATCCCGTGGAGCTGGGAGCTGACCACCGAGACCTTCGGCATCGACGGCGACCGGCTGTGGATCACCGTGCACGACAGCGACGACGAGGCCGAAGCGATCTGGCACGAGCAGGTCGGCGTGCCGATGGACCGCATCCAGCGGCTCGGTGACAAGGACAACTTCTGGCAGATGGGCGACACCGGCCCGTGTGGGCCGTGCAGCGAGATCCACATCGACCGTGGACCCGCATTCGGTCCGGGGGGTGGCCCGCTCGGCGACCCGCACGGTGACCGGTTCATGGAGTTCTGGAACCTCGTGTTCATGCAGTACAACCAGGCGCCCGACGGCAGTCGCACGTTGCTTCCGAAGCCGTCGATCGACACCGGTCTCGGGTTGGAGCGGATGTTGTGCCTCTTGCAGGGCGTCGATGCGGTGTGGGAGACCGACCTGATGCTGCCGCTGATCGATCAGGCGTGCAGCCTCACCGGCAAGACCTATTCGGCCGGCGACTACGTCGATCGCGACACGTTCGCAATGCGGGTCCTGGCCGAGCACGCACGTAGCAGCACGATGTTGGTCAGCGATGGGGTCTTCCCGTCGAACGAGGGTCGTGGCTACGTGCTGCGCCGGATCATCCGCCGTGCCGTCCGCTACGCATACCTCCTGGGCACCGAGAAGCTCGTCATGCCGTCGCTGGTCGAGACTGCCGTCGACATCATGGGCAACGCCTATCCCGATGTCTCCAAGAACCGCGACTTCATCGTCGGCGTGCTGACTCGTGAGGAGGAGCGCTTCCGCCAGACGTTGAAGAACGGATTGTCGATCCTCGAAGACGAGTTGCGCGGCGATCGCAGCGAGCTGCCCGGGTCGACCGCCTTCTTGCTGCACGACACCTACGGCTTCCCGCTCGAGCTCACCGAGGAGATCGCCGGCGAGCGCAACATCGCCGTCGACACCGCCGGTTTCGACGTCGAGATGAAAGCTCAGCGCCAGCGCGCGAAGGCGGGCCGCAAAGGCACCGCGACCGACGACGATCGCCTCGACGTGTATCGAGAGATTGTCGAGCAGTTCGGGATCACCGAGTTCCTCGGCTACACCGACGACACCACCGAGTCCCGCCTGCTTGCTGTCGTGCCGAATGTCGATGGCACGGTCGAGCTCTTCCTCGATCGCACACCCTTCTATGCCGAGAGTGGCGGCCAGGTCGGCGACACCGGCTCCATCACGTCGAGTGACG
This sequence comes from Ilumatobacteraceae bacterium, assembly GCA_043758005.1. GTDB lineage: Bacteria > Actinomycetota > Acidimicrobiia > Acidimicrobiales > Ilumatobacteraceae > JAENVT01. The sequence goes on along the minus strand of JAYVOI010000188.1, from coordinate 5,346 downwards.
GTGTTCGGGCGGAGGTGATCGACACGACGTTCGCCTTGCCGGGCCTGCGCAGGCACACTGCGCGGATCGTCGCCGGGACGCTGCAGGCGGGCTCGACCGTGAACGCGGCGATCGATGTGGGTCGCCGAGCCGCGATCCGCCGGAACCACACGGGTACCCACGTGCTGCACTACGCACTGCGCAAGGTGTTGGGCGAGCACGTGAAGCAGGCCGGCTCGCTGGTGGCTCCCGAACGACTGCGCTTCGACTTCAGTCACTACGACGCGGTCACCGATGCCGAGATCGCCGAGATCGAGCGGATCGCCAACGCCGAGACCCTCGCCAACGCCCCGGCGCGTGCGTTCGAGACCACGAAGGACGAAGCCACTGCGCTCGGAGCCATCGCCTTCTTCGGTGACAAGTACGGCGAGATCGTCAGGGTGCTCGAGGTCGGCAATTCGATCGAACTGTGTGGCGGCACGCACGTTCGCGCTGCCGGCGACATTGGGCTCATCAAGATCGTCAGCGAGTCGTCGATCGGCTCCAACCTGCGGCGCATCGAGGCGGTCACCGGGGAGAACTCGGTACGTCTGTTGCAACGAGACGAGAAGTTGCTGGGTGAGGCGGCTCGTCTGGTCGGCTCCAACGCAGAAGAACTGGTCACTGGGGTGCAGCGTCGGCTCGACGAGATCAAGTCGCTGCACGACGAGATCAAGGCGTTGCGCGGTCAGCTGGCAAGCGGCCGGGCCGCAGAGCTGGCGGCCACAGGATCAGGCGGTGTCGTGGTGACGCGAGTCGATGGCATCAGCCCCGGCGACCTGCGCGACCTGGCCGTGGCGGTGCGCCAACAGCCCGGGGTGCACACCGTTGTGCTCGGTGGCGTGACCGACACCGGTGGAGTCTCACTGGTCGCAGCCGTGACGCCCGAATCCGGGAAGATTGCCGGGGACCTCATCAAGGACGCCGCCAGAGCGGTCGGCGGCGGCGGTGGCGGCAAGGGCGACATCGCCACCGCGGGTGGAAAGAACCCCGAGGGTCTCGACGAGGCATTGCGGATCGCTGCGGAGGCGATCGCTCAGTGATCCGTCCGGCCATCCGTGCTCTCGGGCTCGACCTGGGCTCGAAGCGCATCGGGATCGCCATCGGGGATCGCACGGGCACCATCGCCACTCCGCTGCAGGTGCTGCACCGAAGTGGCAGCACGCGCCGCGATCACGAGGCGATCGCCAAGCTCGTGCTGGAGGAAGAAGCCGATGTCGTCGTGGTCGGGCTGCCCCTGAACATGAACGGCTCGGAAGGGCCTGCCGCGAAGGCTGCCATCGACGAGGCGGCGACGCTGGCTACCGTGGTGCATGTGCCGGTTGTGACCTTCGACGAGCGACGCACCACGGTGACCGCCGATCAGGCGATGATCGAGGCCAACATGCGCGCCCAGGCGCGACGGCGCATCGTCGACAAGATCGCCGCAGCAGTCATGCTGCAGAACTGGCTCGACGCCGGCAGGCCGCAATGATCGGCCGTCGGGTGCCGACGCTCGACGAGCGCGAATGGAAGCAGGATCCGTGGGACGACCCCGACCTGACCGACGCGTTGGTCATCGAGCGCCCCAGGCGCTCGCATCGGACGGTCAAGTACCTCGTGTACCTCGCCGGGATGGTGGCCGTCGTGGGTCTGATCGTTGCCGGTTGCGTCGGGCTGTGGTACCTCCGCCAGGTCAATCCGTCGGGTGATCCTGGCACCGTCGAAGTGTTCAAAGTGCTGCCGACCGACACGGTCGAGACGATCTCGGACCGCTTGCAGGACCGCGGGCTCATCACCAACGCGAGGGTCTTCCGCTATTACGTCGACCACAACGGCGGGCTGACGTTGACGCCCGGCGACTACGAGCTCCGTCCACGAGACCACCTCGGCAACGTGATGCGCGTGCTCCGCACCCCGCCTTCGCTGACGTACACGAAGGTCACGTTCCCTGAGGGTTTCACGCTGCAGAAGATGAGCGAGCGGCTCTCGGCCAAACTGCCACGAACTGATCCCTTGGCGTTCATCACGGCCGTCACCGACGGCTCGGTTCGCTCGCCCGTTCCCGGGCAGCCCGAGGGTCTGACATCGATGGAGGGTCTGCTGTTCCCCGACACCTACCAGATCTCCGCCGATGAGACACCGGCCCACGTCGCCCAACGCATGGCCGACCTGATGGACCTCGTTCTCCGTCAGGAAGACGTGGTCGCCAAGGCCTATCCCGAGCAGCTGTCGGCGTACCAGGTCCTGATCATCGCCTCGATGATCGAGAAGGAAGCCAAGGTCGACGAAGATCGCCCGAAGATCGCCCGCGTCATCCTCAATCGCCTGGCGCTCGGCATGCCACTGCAGATCGACGCAACGTTGTTGTACGGACAACCCGCCGACGCCTCGCCCACTGCACTGAGCCAGGTCGACACGCCGTTCAACACGTACATGCACACCGGTCTGCCGCCGACCCCCATCGCCAACCCTGGCCGTGCCTCGATCCAAGCGGTCGTCAATCCCGCACCGGACCCGTCGCAAGGCGACCCGATCTGCAAAGACCTCCCTGTGCCGACCGATTGCCACTACCTGTACTACGTGGTCGCAGACGAAGATGGTCGACACGCATTCGCAGCAACGCTCGATCAGCACAACGTCAACGTGCAGCACGCCCGCGATCTCGGGTTGTTGGGGTGATCTCGGCAACAACACGAGTCGCTGCAGTGATCGGCAGCCCGGTGCGTCACAGCCTGTCGCCGGCACTGCACAATGCCGGCTTCGCTGCGACCGGGGTCGACTGGGTCTACACCGCGTTCGAGGTCGCGCCAGGAGGTGCCGGTGCGGCGCTCGACGCGATGCGGGTGCTGGGCTTGGGTGGACTCTCGGTCACCATGCCGCACAAGGAGGCGGTTGCCGAGCTCGTCGACGAGCTCGACCCGGCCGCTGCTGCGCTGCGCAGCGTCAACACGGTCGTGGTGCTCGATGACGGACGCCTCAAGGGCCACAGCACCGACGGGGCCGGCTTCGTGGCTTCGTTGGAGGCGCAGGGAGTCGAGATCAGTGGAAGCCACGTCGGAGTGATCGGCGGCGGTGGCGCAGCTCGGGCGATCATCGACGCCGTTGCGCGCGCCGGAGCAGCGCGCATCACCGTCGTCAACCGGTCGGCCGATCGTGCGAGCGCTGCGGCCGCGCTCGCAGGTTCGATCGCATCGGTGGGCGTCGAGAGCCGGCTTCGGGAGTGCGACATCGTGGTCAACGCGACGTCGGTCGGCATGGGTTCGACCGAGCTTCCGTGCGATGCCGGCCTGATCCACGCCGGTCAGGTCGTCGCCGACATCGTCTATCACCCACGTTGCACGGCGTTCCTGGTCGCCGCCGAACAGGCTGGCGCGCGCACGGTCGAAGGCCTCGGAATGCTGGTTCATCAAGCAGTCGTTCAGCAGCGATTGTGGACGGGCGCACCCGTCGATGCAGCCGTGATGTGGGCCGCGGCAGAGCGGGAGTTGGCATCGCGGGGCCAGTAGTCTTGATGTGATGCTTCGATACCTCACCGCCGGCGAATCGCATGGTCAGGCCCTGGTCGTGATCGTCGAGGGCCTGCCCGCGGGGCTGTCGATCACGGTCGAGGAGATCCAGGAGGAGATGGCCCGGCGCCGGCTCGGCTACGGCCGCGGACCGCGCCAGAAGTTCGAGCAGGATGAGTTGACGTTGCTGGGTGGTGTACGTCACGGACGCACCCTCGGTTCTCCCGTCGCGATCGAGATCAAGAACAGTGAGTGGTTCCGCAGCGACAAGTGGCACGAGGAGATGTCGCCGGCGCCAGGCGCGACGAAGAACCCTCTCACCCAGGTGCGGCCAGGCCATGCGGATCTGGTCGGCATGCAGAAGTACGGATTCACCGACGCGCGCGACGTGCTCGAGCGGGCCAGCGCCCGCGAGACAGCAGCGCGGGTCGCGGCCGGCGCCGTGGTGAAGAAGCTGCTCTCCGAACTGGGCGTCTCGATCCTGTCGCACGTGATTCAGATGGGCTCGGTGCGCTCGAAAGCAGTCGAACGGCCGACGATCGCCGATCTCGCCCGGGTCGACGAGTCTCCGGTGCGCTGCTTCGACACTGCGGCCGAGGCCGCCATGATCGACGAGGTCAAGGCAGCGGCCAAGGATGGCGACTCGCTGGGCGGCGTCGTCGAGGTGTTGGGATACGGCATCCCGATCGGGCTCGGCAGCCACGTGCACTGGGACCGCAAGATCGATGCCGCGCTGGCCCAAGCGGTGATGAGCATCCAGGCGGTGAAGGGGGTCGAGATCGGTGACGGCTTCGAGGGCGCGGGGCGCCGTGGCAGTGCCGCACACGACGCCATCGTCTGGGACGACGCCACGGGCGAGTACCGGCGAGAGACCACCCTGGCGGGTGGTACCGAAGGCGGAATGACCACCGGCGAACTCCTCGTCGTCCGTGCTGCTATGAAGCCGCTGGCCACTCTCAACCAACCGACGCTCAAGACGGTCGACGTCGTCACCAAGGAAGCAACGGTCAGCTTCAAGGAGCGAACCGATGTGACTGCGGTTCCGGCGATGGGGGTCGTTGCCGAGACGATGGTCGCACTCGTCGTCGCCGCCGAGGCGCAGCGCAAGTTCGGTGGCGACTCGTTGGCCGAGTTCGTGCGGAACGCCGACTCCTTCCGCAGCTCGCTCGGATAGTCGTTGTGGGAATCGAGGCGGATCAGCATCTGGTCCTGGTCGGGTTGATGGGTTCCGGCAAGACCACCGTCGCGCGCATCGCCGCCGAGCGCCTGGGGCGGCGAGTGATCGACAGTGACGCCGTGATCGAAGCGGCAACCGGCAGGACCGTACGCGAGATCTTCGCAAGCGATGGCGAGGATGCGTTCCGCGAGTTCGAATCGGCTGCGTTGCTCGACGCGCTGGCAACGCCTGAACCAGCGGTGATCGCTGCCGCAGGCGGTGTCGTGCTTCGCGCCGAGAATCGCGCCGCATTGAAGCAGTCCAACGCCAAGGTCGTGTGGCTGTGTGCATCGCCGGCGCTGCTCGTCGAGCGGGTGACCTCGGGCGGCCACCGTCCGCTGCTCGATGACGATCCGGCAGGTACGTTGCAGAGGATGCACGCCGCCCGCGAGTCTCTGTACCGGGAAGTCGCCGATGCCATCGTGCTCGTGGACAATCGCACGCCGGCCGACGTCGCCGAGGCGGTCCTGCGGTGATCACCGTTCGTGTGCCGCTCGGGGAGCGCAGTTACGACGTGCTGGTCGGGCACGGCGCGCGCAGTGAGCTGGCGGGGTTGTTGCCATCGACCGCGAAGCGGGCGGCGGTCGTCACCCAGCAGGGGATCCCGATCGAGGTTGACACCGG
>JAYVOI010000187.1:0-4494 GCA_043758005.1 Ilumatobacteraceae bacterium | reverse complement strand
GCTCAACCTCTCCGCCAACCCTTCGCCGGCGGCCGCGACGGAACCACCGAAACGGAAGCGCAAACGCCTGATCGTGCTCGGCGTGATGGTGCTGGTGCCGATGATCTTGGCGGTCGTCATGCGCGACAGCGCGATCGTCGAGCGCATCACGGGGAAGGGCTACGACACCAACCCGCTGCCGACCCGGTCGATCGACCGACCGGTCTTCACGGGCGCCGAGTACACGCTCACGACGCAATCGATCGCGGTCACCGACGGGCTGCCCACGAACTATTGGGAGACGGAGCACGATCTCGTCAACTACGCCACGAGCACGGCGAAGTCGACAGGGGACGGCGCCCGCGCCTCGATCGTGGGCGGCACGATCGGCACCCCTCAAGGCGGGCTGCACACGCTCCCGCTCTACTTCGATCCGGAATCGGTGTACCGTCCCGCGACGACGGAGTCCGAGCCGTGGACTCGCCAGCCGTATCAGCCAGGTTGGCGTTCGCACCGGATCTTCAGCACCGATTCGATCCTGATGTACCAGGACGTCATCGATCCAGCGCTGCGCAACGAGGTGCCGACGTCGGTGCTGAGCGAGAGCCGACACGACATTCCGGTCACCACCTACAGCTACACGTTCGCGTTCGCCGACTTCTACGAGTCCGCACCAAGTCTGTTCGAGCTGTTCCGAGTGGTGGATGGCAACGCCGCCGGCGACGCCAAGGTGAACGTCACCGTCAGTCTCGACGACCAATGGGTGGTTCGCTACCTCGACGTGGATGTCGACTTTCACAGCGTGCTCGAGCATCGAGCCAAGTCCGACGTCGGCGCCCAATACCCATACCGATACACCATGGACGTGATCAAGATCACCGACAAGCCCGACGCGGTCGATGTTCCGACCAACACCGTCAATGAGACAACGACGACGACCACACCGCCGACGCTCTCCGTGGTGACCCCGTGATGGCCAAGAAAAAGAAGAAGGGCCACGGCGGGCTGAAGTTCATGGCATTCGTCCTCGTGGTGGTCATGCTGATCGTCGGCATCTCCAAGGGGACCAAGACCGAGGTTGGCCAGCGGATCACAGGCCACCGCGAGGATCGCCGTGTCGAGAACACCCGGCTGACGCCGCGCTTCGGGTTCGCCTCGGCCAAGGTCAGAATTGCCATCAGCTCGATCTACAACGTCAACGGGACGATGATGGATCTCACCGAGACCAGCGACGTGTCGATCGACCGGCAGTCAGCACGAGCCGCCACGGAACGATCGATGTCACCGACCGCCACAGAGGTGGCTCCGGGTGTCGATGCCATCCCGTACGACACCTTCGAGGAATCGCGGAGCGAGGTCCTCACGCAGGACTACCGCTACATCTCGGCGGACGAGGCCGGCCAGCCGTGGACCCGGTCGATCGTGCAGCCGTACTACTACGGCACAGCGATCGACGAGCACTACATCCCGATGGTCGACGATCTCATGGGATTCGAACTTCGCCAGACCCCGCCCAAGCCCGTCACGGCCGAGCCCGCTGCCGGGCTGAGGCGCGACAGCCTCACCCGGCCGGCCGTCAATACCCCCACCGCGGCATCGGACGTGACGCGGACCTACTCGTACGAACTCGACTTCAAGACGTACCAACGGGTCTTGCCGATACTCGCCGGGCGCACCAAGTTCGACGCCCCTCCCGAGACCGTCGTGACCGTGACGATCGGGTTCGATGCAGTCGGCCTGCTGCGCTACGCCGACGTCTCGATTCCGACGACGTCGGCGACGACCCTCGCCCAGGCACTCGGGAACTATCAGTTCGCCGACTATCACTACATCTTCGAGGTCACCGAGATCTCCGGCGAACCCTTCACGATCGACCTGCCCGCCGACTACGTCGATGAGGCGGCGCCGACCGAGGAGGCTCCCGCCGACACGGTCCCGGTCGAGGCAGCGCCGGCAGAGACACCGCCGGCGGAGACCGTCCCGGCTGTCAGCCCGTGATCTGAGGCGTCAGGCCAGCTTCTCGACGAACGCCTCGAGTTGACGCAGGTTTCGACATTCGTACACGCCATCGGTGTGCGTGCCGTAGTCGCCGACGATCGAATCACCGGTGTTCCAATAGCTGCGCGGCTCGGGATTCAGCCAGTACACGTGACGCGCCTTCTGACGCATCTCCTTGACCACCCAAGCCTGCGAGGCGTGGTAGTTGTTGCGTGCATCGCCGAGTAACAACACGGTGGTCTTCGAGCCGACGTCCTTGCCGTAGCGCTCCCAGAACACCTCGAAAGCATGGCCGTAGTCGCTGTGCCCGTCGACCCACACGACGTCGGCTTCGGTGTTGACGCGGTGAATCGCGTCCTGGATGTCTTCGACACCCTTGAAGTAGTCGGTCACCTCGTCGATGCCGTCGATGAAGACGAACGACCGGACCTTGGAGAACTGACCCTGGATTGCGTAGACGAGCATCAGCGTGAAGCGGGCGAACGCGGCGACCGAGCCGCTGATGTCCGCGACGACCATCAACTCGGGCTTCGCCGGGCGCGGGTACTTGAACTTCGGCTCAGCCGGCACACCGCCGTAGCTCAGGGAATGGCGCACGGTGCTGCGGAAATCGAGTGGCCCCTTTCGACCGTGACGCCGCTTGCGGGCCAGGCGTGCCGCCAGCTTGCGGGTCAACGGGAACAGGGCCTTCTTGAGGTTCAACATCTCGTCACGCGAGGCATGCATGAACTCGACGTCTTCGGGCAACGGCTTGCGCAAGGTCTTGGCCATCGCTTCGGCACCGCGGTCCGCGACGAGTCGGCGACGGATCTCGGCCTCGATCTCCTTCTTGAACTGCTCGATGCGCTCGTTGTACTCATCTTGCTCGAGTCGTTCTTCGAGGGGCGTCAGTTCGCCTCCGACCTGGTCGCGACTGGCCTCCATCAGCTTCTCGAGCATCGAGTCGAGATCGAGGTTCCGCAGCGTTCGATACAAGTAGTACGTGCCCCCCACCGGGCGACCCGGCTCCATCCCGGCGAAGCGCTGCACGGCCTGACGGGCCAGTGCTCGCATCAGCGCCTGGTCACCGTTCATCAACGCCTGCATCAGCAGGTGCGCCATCTCTTCTGGCGTCAGCGAATCCATCGAACCACCGGCCGCGCCCTTGCCGTCGCCTTGGCGCATCTGGTCTTGCGCATGGCGCCACATCTCGTCGAACTCGTCGTCACCCTCGACGATGTTGTACTCCGGACCACGGAGGCTGAAGTACACCTCGAAGACCGTCTCGAACGCTCGCCAGTGGGCGTTGTTCTTCACCATCGTCGCACCGAGCGCGTACTTGAAGGCCTCGCGATCTTCGATGGGGATGTGCTGCACCGCCTCCATCGCGTCGAGGTTCTCGGTCAGCGACACCGGCAAGCCCGCGTTGCGGAGCTCGGTGACGAAACCGGCGAGTAGGTCGAGCATGGTTCCGGCCACTACTTGTCGACGCTGAGTTCTTTCGCGGCTTTGGCGATGTCGGTCTGGTACTTCAACAAGATGTGCAGCGTCTCTTTGGCCTGCTGCGCCTCGATGTGGTCGATGCCGAGCAACACCAGGGTGCGCGCCCAGTCGATGGTCTCGCTGACCGACGGCGCCTTCTTCAGGTCGAGTTGGCGGATCGAGCGGACGATGCGAGCGATCTGGTCGGCCAGGTTGGCGCTGACCTCGGGAACCTTGGTGAGCACGATCTCTTTCTCGCGCTCCATGTCGGGGTAGTCGACATGGAGGTACAAACAACGCCGCTTCAGCGCCTCACTGAGCTCGCGAGTGTTGTTGGAGGTCAAGAAGACCAGCGGGATCTGCTTGGCCACGATCGTGCCGAGCTCGGGAATGCTGACTTGGTACTCCGACAGGATCTCCAGCAACAGCGCCTCGGTCTCGACCTCGACGCGGTCGACCTCGTCGATCAGCAGCACGACCGGATCTTCTGCGGTGATGGCCTCGAGCAGCGGGCGGGTCAGCAAGAACTCGTCGCTGAAGATGTCGTCGTGCACCTCGCTCCACGAGTCGCTGTTGCGATCCGCCTGGATGCGCAGGAGTTGCTTCTTGTAGTTCCACTCGTACAGGGCCTTGGACTCGTCGAGACCCTCGTAGCACTGCAGGCGGATCAATCGCGCCCCGGTCGTCTCGGCGACGCTCTTGGCCAGCTGGGTCTTGCCGGTTCCCGCAGGCCCCTCGATCAACACCGGCTTGCCGAGCCGATCAGCCAGGAACACGACGCCGGCGATGCCATCGTCGGCGAGGTAGTGAACGTCTTTCAGTCCATCGCGAACCTGTTGAACGCTGTCGAAACGGTGACCCATGGGCTGGCACCCTACCGTCCGACCTGACGGGTCGATCAATCGGGTTTGTGTGTCAAACGTGACACTGCGGCCCGGCATCAGCCGGGCCGCAGCGTTCGTTTGTCAGTGACTCAGGAGGTCACGGGGTTCAGATGTTCAACGACGACACCCGTGTGCCCCAGTTGGCCAGAGCGGTACGGGTACCGCCGCAGCT
>JAYVOI010000186.1:0-10432 GCA_043758005.1 Ilumatobacteraceae bacterium | reverse complement strand
GCAACTGCTCGGCGTCGACGTGATCGACGGTGGCCAATGCGGCACGCAACTGATCGACTCGAGCCCGCTGCTCGCGGATCGGCACGTCACCGAGATCGTCGACGCCGGCGGCGATCGCTGCGGCGAGCGACGGATCGATGAGGGGCGCCGAGCCGGTGCCCAGCTTGTCGAGCAGGCCGAGCGCAGCATGCTGTTGCGCCTCGATGCCGAGGCGGATACCGAGACCGAACTCGGCGTTGTCCTCGAACAGGCTGTTGCTCCACGCCGGTCCGCGGCCTTCGTCGTTCGTGCAATACGGAGTGGTCGGCAGGTTTCCGCCGTAGATGCTGCTGCACCCGGTGGCATTGGCGATCAGGAGATGGTCGCCGAACAGTTGGGTCAGCAGCTTCAGGTACGGCGTCTCACCGCAGCCCGAGCAGGCGCCGCTGAACTCGAACAACGGCTGGCGGAGTTGGCTGGTCTTCACCGTTGCCGGGTCCCACTGTGCGGGATCGGTCTCGTGGACCCGCAAGAAGGCATCCCAGGCCACGCGCTCGACGTCGAGGTGCTCCTCGATCGGGCGCAGGTTGATGCTCTTGCGCTTGACCTCGCTCTTGTCGTGGGCCGGACACGCGATCACGCAGAGGCCACAACCCGTGCAGTCGTCGGGCGCGACTTGCACTGTCAACGACATGCCCGGCACGTCACGGCTGCGGAACGATTTCGTCTTCAACATGCCCGCATCGGCGAGCTCGAGCTGGTCCGGTTCGTAGACCTTCATCCGGATCGCAGCATGCGGGCACACGATCGCGCACTTGCCACAATCGATGCACAGGTCCGCTTCCCAGATGGGGATCTCGGTCGCCACCGTGCGCTTCTCGACGTACGAGGTGCCGGTCGGGAACATGCCATCGGGCGGCAGCGCGCTCACGGGCAGCAGGTCGCCTTCGCCCGCCAGCATCCTGGCGGTCACCCGCTGAACGAAGTCGGTGACTTCACCCGAAACGGTCGGCCGGCGATGCTTGGTGGACGACACGGTGGACCCGACGGGTACGGCGAACAAGTGGGCCAGCGTCGTGTCGACCGCGGCAATGTTGCGTTGCACGACGACGTCGCCCCGCTTGCCGTAGGTCGTCGCGATCGCATCCTTCAGACGGGCGATCGCCTCATCGGTCGGCAGCACATCGGCAAGTGCGAAGAAGCACGTCTGCATGACCGTGTTGACGCGCCCGGCGAGACCCGCGGCCTCGGCAACCGCAGCTGCGTCGATCGCATGGAGGTGCAGGCCGCGCTCGATCACGATCTCTTGCGCCTCGACCGGCAGGCGGTCCCAGATCTCTTCGGCCGCATACGGACTGTTGATCAGCACCGTTGCCCCCGGCGCGGCGACGCTCAACACGTCCATGCGCTCGAGGAAGCTCCACTGGTGCACACCGACGAAGGTGGCCCGGTCGATCAGGTAGGTGCTGTCGATCGGTTCCGGGTCGAACCGCAGGTGACTGATCGTCATCGACCCCGACTTCTTCGAGTCGTAGACGAAGTAGGCCTGCACGACCAGATCGGTGTTCTTGCCGACGATCTTGGCGGTGTTCTTGTTGGCGCCGACGGTGCCGTCGGAGCCGAGACCGTAGAACACGGCCCGCACGCGGGCGTGGTCGGTGGTGAACGACGGATCGAACGTCAGGCTGGTGTGAGTGACGTCGTCGATGATGCCGACGGTGAACTCGTTGCGAGGCGTCTCGCGAGCAGCTTCGTCGAAGACCGCCTTGACCATCGCCGGGGTGAACTCCTTGCTGCTCAGCCCGTAGCGACCACCGATCACTCGCGGTGTGCGGTCGTCGGCCCAGGAATCCGCGGGGCTGTGCCACAGCGCGGCGAGAACGTCGAGGTGCAGCGGTTCGAACGGCGCACCGGGCTCCTTCGTGCGGTCGAGCACCACGACCGTTCGGGTGCTCGGTGGAAGTGCCGCCAGCAACGCACCAGTCGGGAAGGGGCGGAACAGCCGGATCACGGCCACGCCGACGCGCTCGTCCTGCCGGCACAGTTCGTCGACGGTCTCGCGTGCGGCGCCGGCGCCGGAGCCCATCAACACGATCACCCGATCGGCATCCGGCGCGCCGAAGTAGTCGACGAGGTGGTAGTGGCGGCCGGTCAAGTCACCCAGTTGGTTCATCGACGACTGCACTGCGCTCGGCACTCGGTCGTAGAAGGGATTGCACGCTTCGCGGGCCTGGAAGAAGACGTCGGGGTTCTGGGCGCTGCCACGCAGCATCGGTCGATCGGGGTCGAGCCCTCGGGCCCGGTGGGCGGCGACCGCGGCGGGATCGATCATGGCCGCGAGGTCGTCGGCCGTCGGCACCTCGATGGTGGCGACCTCGTGACTGGTGCGGAAGCCGTCGAAGAAGTGGAGGAACGGAATTCGGGTATCGAGCGTCGCGGCGTGTGCAATTGCGGCGAAGTCGGCGGTTTCTTGCACGCTGCTGGCGCACAACATCGCGAAGCCCGTGGTGCGGGCCGCCATCACGTCGCTGTGATCGCCGAAGATGCTGAGCGCGTGGGTGGCGATCGTTCGCGCGGCCACGTGGATCACGGTCGGCGTCAGCTCGCCGGCGATCTTGAACATGTTCGGCAGCATCAGCAGCAGACCTTGGCTGGCAGTGAAGGTCGTACCGAGCGCACCCCTGGTGATGGCACCGTGCAACGTGCCCGCAGCACCCGCCTCGCTCTGCATCTCGATCACCTCGGGGACTGCGCCCCACAGGTTGGTCCGCCCCTTGGCGCTCCAGTCGTCGGCGAATTCGCCCATCGGCGATGCCGGTGTGATCGGGTAGATCGCGATTACTTCTGATGCGAGGTGGGCAATGCGGGCCGCGGCCTCATTGCCGTCGACCACCTGCCGCGCACTGTGGTCGGGGCGCGGCACGGCCGATTGTTCGGTGTCGCTGCTCGTTGTCGTCATAACCAGCACGGTATGACGCGCCCCCTCCAGTAACCAGGGGCTTTGGACCCTGTCGGCGCCGTTGCGGACAACGATTCAGCGCGCACATCGAAGACACAATGAATCCATCGGAAATCTGACACCGAGAGGTCTTCGATGCCCTGCAATCGGGTACAGACACGGCGTTCGTTGGCGGTGACGTGACCGAGGAGAGGGTTGGGTGAGGCAAGCACATGTTCTGCCGACTCGACCCTGCGATCCGATCCCCGCGGCACCCCGACTTCACCGCGATCGTGCTCGAACCCCTGGCAGAGCGACATTTCGAGGGCGAACCCGACCACGACCTGTCGATCGAGCTGTTCGAGACGGTGCACCCCCGGGCAGTGTCGGTCGCCGCAGCCCAATCGCACGGTTTGCCGGCCAATGCCGACCGCAACGAGATCGTGTCGCAGGTCCTGCGCCTCACGTGGGAGTCATGCCTGCGCATCGACTGGACGCGGTATGCCAAGTGGCCCGTGTTCCTCGAGACCAAGGTCGGCCGCGCCCGTGTCGAGGCGGCCCGTTGCGATGACTGGCTGAGCCGCCGCGAACGGGTGAGACGGCGACGTTTTCAGGGACAGTTGGCGCGCTGCGAGCAACTCGAGCAGCGATCGTTGACCGGCGTCGAGCGGCGCGCCGCGGCGGAGGCGATTGCCCCCAGCTCCACCCGTGTCGACTGGACGACGACGTTGCTCGAGTCTCGGTACCCGTCGACGGGTGCCGAGGTACCGGAGCCTTCACCCACGGCCGCAGGGAGCCCGATCTCGGTCGAGGACGAGGTCGAGGACACCGAGCTCGGAGGCATTCGTCATCGCTGCCTCACCGAATGGCTCGGTGTCGTCGACGCCCGCAACCACGACCTGGCCGCTGACCTCTCGCGATGGTCCGACAGCAACGACTTGCCGAATCGCGATCTCCCCGCCCGACTGGCACATCGACTCGAGCCGTACACGCCGTTGCTGCTGGCCATGCTCGGCGATGCAGCGTGACGTCGTCGGATGCGGGCGCCGTGTTGTGCTCGACGTGCGGGGGCCGGTTGGCCCGCGACAACACCGGCACGATCTGCTCACCATGTCGCAGGACACACATCGAGCTCACCGCGCACCGCGGCTCGGTCATCGCCCGTGACCGGGCGCGGATCACCGCGACGTTCGATTCCTCCGGGCTCTACGGCGTTGCCCATCTCCTCGACTGCTCGCCCGAGGAAGCGCTCGACGTAGTGCTGGGCGCACAGCTCGTCCCGTTCGCCTCACCCCGACGTCGCCTGCTGCTCCGGCAACTCGTCGGATTGCGCGACCGGTCGCATGTCGCTGCCGGCGAGGCCTTGCACATCAGCCGCTGGACCATCGCGACATACCGTCGCCAGCTGGGCATCGACCGGCCTCCGACCCGGACGAGCAACTGATCGAGCACCTACGACAGCAGGCCCAGCAGCGTGCGGAGGTCGTCGGAGTTCGACGCGTGCTCGAGCGCCGTGTCCATGCTGATGCGACGGGACCGAACGAGCTCGGCGAGGTTCTGGTCCATCGTCACCATGCCGAACCTAGCGCCCGACTGCATCTGGCTGGCCAACTGGTAGCCCTTGCGTTCACGGATCAGGTTGCGCACGGCGGAGGTGGCGATCAGGATCTCGACCGCGGCGGCTCGGCCGAGGCCATCGGCAGTCGGCAACAGCTGCTGGGTGACGACCGCCTGCAACGTCGTCGCCAGCATCACCCGGATCTGGGCTTGCTGATCCGGCGGGAACACATCGACGATGCGGTCAACGGTCTGCGGCGCAGACTGCGTGTGCAGCGTGGCGAACACGAGGTGGCCGGTCTCGGCCGCGGTGAGCGCCATGTGGATCGTCTCGAAGTCGCGCATCTCGCCGACGAGGATCACGTCGGGGTCTTCACGATGCGCCCGCTTCAACGCCGACGCGAAGGTCTTCGTGTCCGCGCCGACCTCGCGCTGATTGACGAGCGCCCGCTGGTGCCCGTACAGGAACTCGATCGGGTCCTCGACCGACAGGATGTGCAATGCCTTGGTCCTGTTGATGATGTCGAGCAGCGAGGCCAGCGTCGTCGACTTGCCCGAACCCGTCGGGCCGGTCACCAGCACGAGTCCGCGCGGCAACTCGGCGAAGGTTCGAATCACGCGAGGGAGGTGCAGCGAGTCGAAGGCACGGATGGTGAACGGGATCGTGCGCAACACTGCGCCGACCGAACCGCGCTGGCGAAACACGTTCATCCGGAACCGGCTCCTGCCGGGGATGGAATAGCTGGTGTCGAGCTCCATCTCCGAAACGAACTCGGCGGTCTCGCGTTCGCTGAGGATCGAGACGGTGACTGCGTCGGCCGGTTGAGATCGAGTTCGACGCGAATTTCCCCACTTCCGCTACCGGCTGTGGAATTTTTCGTCGCCGACGGTTCTCACCGGCCGACACCAACTGCGACCGACACAACAGGGACTCACGAGAACGGAGATCCAGATGGCGATGACCATCAATCCAGGTCGAGGCAATCCAGGTCGCGGCGATCACGGCGCAGTCGCCAGCCGACGACGCTACGACGCGGGATACAAGCTGGAGATACTCGCCGAGTACGACACCCTCGACCGGGATGGCAAAGGAGCGTTGCTGCGCAGGGAGGTCCTGTACACCTCGCTGATCTCGGAGTGGCGCAAGCAACGCGATCGAGGTGCGATCGAGGCGCTCGCCGGGAAACCGGGCCGACCGCCTCACGATGCCGTCGAGCGAGAGAACAGCCGGCTCCGTCACCGGGTCGAGCGCCTGGAGGGCGACCTGACCCGGGCCCGAACCGTGATCGAAGTTCAGGGAAAAGTCTCGGCGCTGTTGGAGGAACTCGTCACCGGCAGCGCAGAGACCAAGGACGTCGAGACGAAATGATCGAGGGCGCAATCCACGAGCTCACCCCCGTGGTGGGCACCACCGCGGCGTGCGCGGCCGTCGGCCGCACGCGCCAGACGCACTACCGCTGGCACCGCGAGGACCCGACGCAGCCCTAGCTCGCAGCACGCCCGGCACGCGCCAACACGTGCTGGGCGTTGGCGACGAGCGCCTTCGTGTGCGGGTGTGGGTTGTGCCGCGGCCAGACCAGCACCAACGGCACGGTCGGCGCATCGCGGATGGGGACGAACCGCCCGTCGGGATGCGGGTGCAGCATCGCCGTCGACGCCGGTGTGACGCCGACACCGACCCCTGCAGCAATGGCGATCAGCCAGTCGTCGATCGTCTCCAGATCGGCGCCGATCGTCGGACGCGGCGGATCCGGCCACAGGTCCAGCGTTGTCGTACCGGTGACCGAGCTGACAACCAGCGTCTCGTCGGTGAGGTCGGCGAGCGACACCGCTGCCTCGCCGGCCAGGCGATGACCGATCGGCACCACCGCCAGGCGCGGTTCGTTGTCGACGACGACCGAGCGGAACGAGCGATCGGTGACGAGGCCGCGCACCAAGGCCACATCGACGTGCCCGTCGAGCAGGCCACCGATACGTCCGTTGTTGCGTTGTGAGTGCAACTGACGCTGCGGGAACTCAGCCTTCCACGACCGCATGATCGCCGCGGCATGCGTCGCGCTGCTCCAGTTGTGGCCGAATCGGATCGGCGGCACCGTGGCACTGACCGAAGCGATCGCCTCGTCGACGCGACCCACGGCGTCGCGCGCGCTGACCGCAAACTCGGTTCCGGCTTCGGTGAGGGTCAGGTGATGCGTCGAGCGATCGAGCAGGCGAACGGCCAGGCTGCGTTCGAGTTGGGCGAGTGTGCGCGACAGCGCGGGCTGCGAGATGTGCACGCGTTGGGCGGCGCGCGTGATGTTGCCTTCGTCGGCGATTGCCAGGAAGCAGCGCAGATGGCGAAGCTCGACGGTGATACGTTCTGAGCATAACCGTGACGCAATCGGCATTTCACAACAGGCCCACCCGCCGTCACGCTGCATCCTGTGAACCGGATCCCCCTCGTCGGCGCGTCGATCGTCTCGGTGCAACTCGGCGCAGCGATCGCCTCGTCGCTGTTCCACACCGTCGGGGCGCCAGGAACCGTGCTGCTCCGACAGGGCTTGGCCGCGGCCGTGATGATCGCGATTGCACGACCGAGGGTGCGCGGCCGGACCGCCGGCGATTGGCGCGTCGTGTGCGTGTTCGGTCTGGTCTTGGCGGCGATGAACGTCTGCTTCTACGAGGCGGTCGAACGCCTGCCGCTGGGCATCGCCGTGACCATCGAACTGTTCGGCCCGCTCGGGCTCGCTGCGTCACTGTCGAGACGCAGGCGCGAGTTCGCCTACGTGTTGCTGGCGGCGGTCGGCGTGGTGATGCTGGGCGGGGTCACACAACGCCTCGACCGGGTAGGCGTCGCATTCGATCTCGTCGCCGCCGCCGGATGGGCGAGCTACATCCTGCTCAGCCGACGCACCGGTCGCAGCTTCGACGGTGTCGACGGGCTGGCGTTGGCGATGGTGGTCGCGACGGTCGCCGTTGCTCCGTTGGGGGTCATCACGGGCGGTCGACAGTTGCTCGAGCCGCACGCGCTCCTGATCGGCCTGGCCGTGGCAATGCTGTCCGCCGCCATCCCGTTCAGCCTCGAGACCCATGCCCTGCGCGCGGTCGGGCCACGCACGTTCGGCGTGATCATGAGCACCAGCCCGGCCGTCGCCGCAGTGATGGGCTGGCTGGTGCTGAACGAACAACTCGGTTGGCTGCAAGCTGCGGCAATCGGCTGTGTGGTCGCCGCCAGCGCCGGCACCGCCCTGGCCACCAATGTGAGCAGTTGAGCCGATCGGCTCGGCCGGCCAGCTGTGAGCCGGGTCACGCGCCGGTCGCGACACCCGGCTCACATCGGTTCGAACACCGACGAACCGTGAGCCCGACTACGCGCCGAGCGCGACACCGGGCTCACACCGGTTCGGGCGCCGGCGAGCTGTGAGCCGGGTCAGACGCCGAGCACACCCGAACGGTTGCTCCGTTGTTCGATCACGATCTGGGTGTGGGTGTGTTGGAACCCGAGGCGCACGATGTTGCGGGCACTTGGCCCGTGCGACAGCGCTGTCACTGCGGCGAGTTCGCATCCAAGCGACGCTGCGAGCCGCAGGCGATGAGCGACCAGCGCAGCTTGCACGCCGCGCCGACGGAATTCCGGAAGGGTCGCCGCACCACCCAGCCAGGCAACTCCGTCGACGATTTGCACCGACCCGCAGCCGACGGCACGACCGTCGAGATGGGCGAGGAACGTCTGCGAATCGGGCACCAGGAAACTGGCCCGACCGATCTCATCGTTCGCCACACGTGCCGCGCCGTGGTCTGCTTCGAACCCGGCGTTGAAGACGTCGAGCCACCGGGTCAGGTCGTCGTCGCCGACGCGTTCGATGCGCACGCCGACTGACTCCTCGTCGCGCACCGTCGACGGTACGAGCGCGAAGAACGAACGGAACCAGCACGGGTCGAACCCACGCCCAGAGAGCACGGCCAACGTCGTGGCCGGCGCCCACGACGACAACTCGATCATCGGTGTCAGCCCGTGCCCGATGAAGAACTGGGCGATCGCATCCACGTCTCCGACCGACAACTCTGACAGCGTCACTCCCATCGCCCGGTTCACATAGCGACCCTCGCCCATTGCCACGAGCGCCCCATCGCCGAACCTGATGCCGTCTGCAGCACTGTGCGGATCGAGCGAGCGCAGCGCGGCAACCTGATCGAGGCAGGCAGTCGCCGCAGTCGCCTCCAACCGGCGAACCAGCGCGGCGTCGACATCCACCGGCGAAAGGTTACGTGGCGGTCCAGCCGGCGAACGCGTCGATCATCGCGTACACGTCACCAAGGGGATACAGGATCGGGCACGTGCACCCGTTGCGGATGTAGTGCGACACGCGGTCGCGGGCCTCGGCGGGCGTGCCCGATGCCGTCAGCATCTGCACGATCTCGTCGGGCACCAGCTTCGATGCGGCGACCACCTGCTCGTGGGTTGCCGGCCACGTCAACACCTCGCCGACCCGATCGAGCAGGCTCTGCGGCACGCCCGAGGCCTTCATGATGTGCGGCTGCTGGCCGAGATATTGCGTGACCATCAGCCTCGCCATGTCGAGCGCGGTCTGGCGGTCCTCGTGCACCGAGCACACCACCAACTGCGGGCGATCAATGTCGGCGAGCGATCGACCCGAACGATCGAGGCCGACCTGCAACGCCTCGATCGCCCGCTGGTTGTACTCCGGCGAGACGAGGTAGTTCAACACCACGCCGTCGGCGATCTCGCCGGTCAGCTCCATCATCTTCATCCCGGTCGCACCGATGTAGATCGGCACGTCCTTCGGTCGGCGGTCTTGGTAGACGTAGTCGAGCTCGACACCATCGAGGTGCACGTACTGCCCGGAGAGCGTGACGGTCTCGTTGTGCAGCAATGCGCGTACTGCGGTGACGACCTCGCGCATGACACCGAGCGGACGATCGCGGTTGATCCCCACCTTGGCCGCCAGTGGGTCCCACCAAGCGCCAATGCCGAGGATCACCCGACCCGGCGCCAGGTCGTCGAGCGTCGAGAAGGTCGAGGCGAGGCGGGCCGGGTTGCGCGTCCAGCAGTCGACGACGCCCGAGCCGATCTTGATCGTCTCGGTGACCGAGGCGAATGCCGCCATGGGAACCACGGCGTCGCGGACCAGCCGGCTGTCGGCCTGCCACACCGCGTCGAACCCCTTGGCCTCGGCGTACTTGGCGAACTCCATCCCCTCGCGGATCGGATGGGCATCTTGCAGGTAGATCGCTGCTGGGGTGGTCATGGGGACCCTTTCATGATGGATTTCACGACGAAGCCGACAACCTCGCGAACAGCCGGGCAGATTGCTCCGCGGCACGGGCACGAACTTCATCGATGTCGACACGCGTCGGCCGACCGTCGCGCAGCACGACCTCGCCCGAACCGAGCGTCACGTCGGTCGCCCGTACGCCCGGGGTGAAGACGGTGTGCCAGGCGCTGTCGGCGTGGTCGTAGTTGTACCCGACCCGGTCCTCACGGCATTCGGGGAAGAACCGATAGCCCTCCTCCAGCCACGACCACACCACGTCGGGCCCAGCGGTCACGTCGTGCTCGCGCAGGCGCACGAACGCAAGGCGAGCCTCCTCGAGCATGTCGGCACCGATGCCGTCAGTGCCGAGCACCACCCGATTCGGTCGCGAGGTCGGTGCGGCGTACCCGACGGCGTTGTTCATGTTCGATCGCGGGTTGTGGACGATCGTTCCCCGCAGTTGACGGTCGAGGTGCACGCAGTGCACGAGCAGCCAATCGTCGGTGGCGAGCGGTTCGAGCCGGGCGCCCGCATCGCGGTCGGCAATGCCTTCGGCGACATGGATGTGCACCCCGACCCCGAGGCCTGCAGCCAGTTCGGCAGCGGCCGCCAACGTGTCGTCGCGGCAGGTGAATGCCGCGTGGACACCAACCATCCCGCGACCGCCGGCCCGGAGGTACCGCTCGTTCTCCGCCAGTCCCTG
>JAYVOI010000185.1:0-4506 GCA_043758005.1 Ilumatobacteraceae bacterium | reverse complement strand
ATCGACCGTTGCGGACTCCGCCGGCAGCACCGTGCGCGGCGGGCCGGATGGATGCATCGAAATCGAGTGCTCACTCACAGGCTCACCCTACGGCCTATCGTTCGACCATGACCGCTCTGACCGTCGACTCGGCGAAGAACATCGGAATCGCTGTGGCGGTGGGGCTCGTCGCCCTCATGCTCGTGATGGCCGTCGTGATCAAGAACGTGACGACCAAGCTCATCAGCGTGCTGCTCGTCGGCGGGTTGGCGTTCGGCGTCTGGACGCAGCGGTCGTCGCTGCAGAGCTGTGCCGACAAGGTCAAGGCCCGCGGCCTACTCGGAGACACGGCCGATGTGACTTGTTCGTTCCTCGGGTCCGACATCAACGTGTCGGTGCCGGGCGCTCCGTAGTCACCAGCCACGGACGCCCGACCCGCAACATCAGCGGTTCGATCACCTCCGTTCTGAACAGATCGGGATGGCTCAACGGAGCGTCGTGCCGGCACCCGGCAAGCTCCACCACAGGGCATCCCAGAATCGTCGCGGCGTGTTGCATCCCCATCCGGTGATGCGGCGCCCCCTCGGCCCCGTAGGCGGTCACGACCGGGACGGTGATGCGTGCCGCGTCCCACGCTCGGTGCCGGCGCAGGTCCGCCAGCTCCTCGACCATCGCGACGCCCTCGGACCGCCTCGTGTGCTTGGTCCGCTCGGGCAACGCATCCCACCGTTCGTCGCCGAGCATCCGGCGAAGAAAGCGTTCAGCCGCCTCGTGTGGCTTCCCTGAGTCGGCGACGGCGATCGCTCCTGCTGTCGTGCCGGGCCACCACTCCTCCCACGACAACGGGGTCTCGTACACGGCGACCCCAGCCACCAGGTCCGGATGCCGCTCGGCAGTGGCCAGCGCGACGTTGCCCCCGTAGCTGTGGCCGATGAGCACGGCCTTGCGTCCGGCGAGCAAGCCGGTGAGATCGCTCACCTGGGCTTGCATCGTGAACGGACCATCGTGCGGGAAGGAGCGACCGTAGCCGCGTCGGTCGTAGCGCAGGACCCGGTAGTCGGTGTCGAGGCGGCGGCTGATCTTCAACATGCCCGCCGACCGGTCCATCGACCCGTGGATGACGACGACCAGCGGAGGATCGCTGTCACCGGCCTCTTCGGCCCACAACTCGTTCACGCCACTCGCACGATGCGCAGCACGTCGGTCGAGGCGCCACTCGGGCGGTCAGGAGCGCCGGCCAGCACCAGCACCGTCTCCCCCAACTGCACCAACCCGTGGTGGACCGCCGACTCGACCGCGTGCCACACCAGCTCATCGGTGGTCGTGTACGTGTCGACCTGCAACGAGGTGATGCCCCACGACAAGGCGAGCGCTCGAACCGTGGTCAGGTCGGGTGACAACCCGATCAATCGGGCCGACGGACGGAACCTGGCCATGGCCAGCGCGGTGCGGCCGGATCGGGTGCAGCACAAGATCGCATCCGCCGCGGCATCGGTGGCTGCCAGACCAGCCGCGTGGGTGATCGCCATCGTGATTCGATCAGGCCCGTCGGGAAAGCTGGCCCGCTGCAAACGGCCGAGATGGTCACCCCATTGCGCGTAGTCGGCATCGCGTTCGGCGCGCTCGGCGACCCGCGCCATGGTGCGCACGACGTTGACGGGATCGGCTCCGATCGCTGTCTCGCCCGACAACATCAGCGCATCGGTGCCGTCGAACACGGCGTTGGCCACATCGCTGACTTCGGCGCGCGTCGGCGACGGAGCAGCGATCATGCTCTCCATCATCTGCGTCGCGGTGATCACCGGCACCCCGGCGCCGACACAGGTCCTCACGATTCGCTTCTGCATGTGTGGCACGTCTTCGAGCGGGCACTCGATTCCCAGGTCCCCGCGCGCGACCATCACCGCATCGGAGACCGCGATGATGTCGTCGAGGTGGTCGATGGCCGACAGTGTCTCGATCTTCGCCACCAGTCGGACACGGCGTGGCGCAACGGCGGCGCGCACCTTGTCGAGATCGCCGGCTTCACGGACGAACGAGACGGCAAGGAAGTCGGCACCTTCCGCGGCCATGACACCGGCGAGCACGAGGTCTTCGGGAGTCGGCGCCTGAATGCGCAGCCGTTCGGACGGCAGGTGCACGCCGGGACGCCCTTGTGTGTGCCCACCACTGCGCACCTGGCACTCGGCGCCGCTGGCCGTCACACGGTCGACCGCGAGTGTGATCGCCCCGTCACCGATGACGATCCGGTCGCCGATGCGCAGGTCGCTCAACAACGTCTCATAGTCGACACCGATCACGGTGTCGGAACTGGTCGCGGCATCGGTCACCAGGGTGACCAGCGACCCGGCTGTCAGCTCGACACCCGTGGCGAGAAAAGGGGCTGCGCGCACCTTGGGACCAGGAAGATCGGCGAGCACGGCGACGACCGTCCCGGTCCGAGCGGCCGCCTCGCGGACGGCACGAAGCCGAGCAAGGTGCTCGTCGACATGGCCGTGGCTGAGATTGAGGCGCACGACATCGACCCCGGCCAGCAGCATTGCAGCGAGGACGTCCGGCGGGTCGCTGGCAGGGCCGAGCGTGGCCACGATCTTCGTTCGCGCGTTCATGCCTGATTAGCTAGAGGACCATGGAGTTGCTGATGGTTCGCCACGCCCTGCCGATCCGTCGGGAATTGACCGACGGACCTGCTGACCCGGAGTTGTCCGCCGACGGCCGGTCCCAGGCCGAGCATGTGGCGACGTACCTGTCCTCGGAGCATCTCGATGCAATCTACGCCAGTCCACTGCTCCGTGCCCACCAAACGGCATCGGCGATCGCCGCCCATCACGCCATCGAGGTGCAGCTCTGTGACGGGGTCGCCGAGTTCGACCGGCTCTCGCCCGACTACATCCCCACCGAGGAGCTGAAGGCCGCCAACGATCCGCGCTATCACGCCATGATCGCCGGTGAATGGGACACCGACGAGGAATCGTCGACGGAGTTCCGAACACGTGTGGTCAGCACGGTCGAGTCGCTCATCGACGCCCACCCGGGGCAGCGCGTCGCGGTGGTCTGCCATGGCGGGGTGATCAACACCTATCTGAGCCATGTGCTCGGCCTGGCGGCACCTCGCGGTGGTTTCTTCTATCCGAACTACACCAGCATCAATCGCGTCGCCGCGGCGCGTGGCGGGGAACGCACCATCGTGACCGTCAACGAGACGTCGCACCTACGCGGCACCGGGCTGCCGATGGGCTTGTTCCAAGGTGACCGATGACCCAGCTCGATGACCTCGTCGCATTCCTGACCGCCTCCCCCTCGCCCTGGCATGTCGTCGCCACGGCGAGCGACCGGCTGATGGCAGCGGGCTTCGAGCCCACCGATCCCTCGTCGGCGTGGACCAACGTGCCCACCCGCGGTTTCGTCGTCCGCGGCGGCGCCTTGGTCGCCTGGAGCCGTGGTGCGGCGAGCGGCCCGGTTTCACCGCTGCGGTTGGTCGGTGCTCACACCGACTCGCCGTGCCTGCGGATCAAGCCACGGCCTGATGCCGGCGGAGTCGGGTGGAAGCAGCTCGGCGTCGAGGTCTACGGCGGGGCCCTGATCAACTCCTGGCTCGACCGCGATCTCGGGATCGCCGGCCGGGTGGTGTTGACCGACGGCTCGGACGTCGACGTCTGCATCGATGAGGCCGTCTGCCGCGTTCCACAACTGGCCATCCATCTCGACCGGGATGTCAACGAGCGTGGGTTGATCCTCGACAAGCAGCAACACCTCATGCCCGTGTGGGGTTCGGGTGCGGCGTACGCCGGAGAGTTCGGCGAATGGCTGGCCGGGCATCTGGGGACGGCAAGCCGAACCATCTCGACCTGGGACTTGTGCCTGTTCGATCGCACACCGCCGGCGATCCTGGGCGGAGATCAGTCACTCCTCGCCGCGGGGCGACTCGACAACCAAGTGTCGTGCTGGGCCGCGGTCGATGCGATCGCCACCGCCGAGCCGGCGCAGGCATCGACGTCGGTCATCGCCCTGTTCGACCACGAGGAGGTCGGGTCGGAGAGCTCGACCGGGGCAGCCGGGCCACTCCTGGAGCATGTCTTGGAGCGGCTGGCGCTGGCCAACGGCGCGTCGAGATCCGACTTCCTGACACAACTGGCGGCGAGCACGTGCGTGTCGGCCGACAATGCCCACGCCGTGCACCCCAACTACCGCGAACGTCACGACCCCGACCATCAGCCGATCGTCAACCAAGGCCCGGCGATCAAGCTCAACAGCAACCAGCGCTACGCCACGTCTGCCCGCTCGGCGGCCATGCTGCGCCGCGTGTTCGACGAGGCCGGCGTTGCCTCACAGGTCTTCGTCAGTCGCAACAACATCCCGTGCGGCTCGACCATCGGCCCCATCACCGCGACCCGGCTCGGAATCGAGACGGTGGATGTCGGAGTGCCCCAACTCTCGATGCACTCGGCGCGTGAGCTCTGCGGGGTCGACGACCCGGTCTCGCTGGCGAAGGGCCTTCGCCACTACATCCAGCGTTCGGCTTAGAGC
>JAYVOI010000184.1:0-4507 GCA_043758005.1 Ilumatobacteraceae bacterium | reverse complement strand
TGCCCAGGCGGGCATCCAACGCGCTCGGGCCAACGGCTGGTCGGTGAATCTGTCGGGGTTGACCTACGAGACGATCGGCGACGGCGATCACCTGACGCTGCGTCCGTTGACGTTCAAGGTCGAGGGGACCGTGCCGGCCGGTTACAACCAGGATTCCTCCGGGAGTGCCGACCCGTCGCTGCCAACGGTTGTCACGGCGTTCGACGGCTCGGGATACGCGCTCATTCCCCCCGGCGAGATGCCGGCGACCATCGACGGATTGCACTTCACCAACATCTTCCCGGCGACCAATGGTGGCGCGTACAACTTCACCAGCGCAGACCCCGACGGCAACGTCACGCCGTTGGAGTTCCCCACGGCGCCGACGGGCGATCCCCAGCCCTTCAGCATCGAACGTGCGGACGGGTGCACCACCTACCGCGGGGCAGGCGCCGAGTCCCTCTTCGGCATCAGCTCGATCGGCCAGGCCGTCGACGGCGGCTACCAACTGTGCAGCGATGCCGGAGCGCTCGGTGGCCTCAGCCTGCTCGTGCTCGCCAGCGGGTTCGAGAACCTGCCATCGATCTCGGTCGTGCAATCAGGTGGCAAGTGGTACGTGTCGCCGCTCGGCACCGTCCTGGCGTCTGCAACAACCAGCTTGCACGACGTGGGCGACGGGGCGAGTCTGTTCGATTCCCCGCTCGGGCTCTTCATCTACGGCCCGGTGAACCGCACCCTGATGGAGCGCGTCCTCGACGGCCAATCGGTCGACCAGATCGACGAGACATGCCTGCCCGCGCTGACCATCGACAACGGCGTGATCACGGGTGTGGTCGCCGACCCGCCGCCTGCGGCCGTTCGGGCGTGTGCCGACGCCGTGTACGGCACCTCGGGTGGCTCGGGTACGTCGACGGGATCCGCTCCGCCGGCCGTGATCACCGAGGCACCCGCCGCAACCACCCCATGACACTGATAGACCGGGGTGGTGCGCGGCGGGTCACCCTGGTATCGAGATGCCGCGGTCGTCGCCATCGCACTGGCGGCCGCCGTGGCGTGGGTCTTGATCAGCCACCCGCTCGAGGGTCCCGTACTGCTCACGCTCAGTCGCGACCACGGTGTACATCTCGCCGACGTGCTGATCGTGCTCCCGATGGCGTGGGTCTGGCGGTCGCTACGGCGTCCCTGACCATCGAGCGCTGGGTGAGTGAGCCGGGGCCTAGATCCCTTTGGCGCCGAGCACGACCCCGAAGGTGCGCAGGATGATGCCCACGTCGCGACCCAGGTTGATGCGCGACACGTAGTTCATGTCTTCGTCGAAGCAGTGAATCAGGTGGATGCCCGACGACCGGTGGGTCACCTGCCATTCACCGGTCAGCCCCGGGCGGACCTGATGCCGGGGGTGCGAACGCAGCCCGTAGTCGTCGACCTTCTCGCTGAGCTCGGGCCGGGGCCCGACCAGGCTCATCTGGCCGCGAATCACGTTCCACAGTTGCGGGAGCTCGTCGAGGCTCAATCGCCGCAGCGCCCGGCCGAACTGGGTCAGCCGCGGGTGCTCGGAGGTCTTGTACTCGGCGCGCTCCTCGGCCACCTCGGCATCATCCGCCGTGGGGTGTTGCATGGTGCGAAACTTCAGCATCACGAAGTTGCGACCGTTGCGGCCGACGCGTGCCTGGCGATACAACACTCCGTGCCCGAGCATGATGCGGACCAATCCGGCGATCACGAGCAGCATCGGGAGCAACACGATGAGTGCGATCAAGCTCAGGGTGAGGTCGACACCTCGCTTGCAGAACCTCTGGTAGATCGTGCCTCGGTCGGTCTCCGTGGCATGCCAACCGTCGAGGAGTGGCACCGATGAGCGAGCGGTGCCCGCTAGGTTGTGTACGTCATACATCCGTCCCCGCCTTCCGTCCTTGGCGTGCATCGTGGTCCGGGTGCGAGGGCAGTCGCAAGCGTACAATCGGCTTAAGACGATGGTCTCATGGAGGCCCGAGCGCCGACCGAAATTCTCCACGCACAGAGAGCAAACGAACCCTCCTGGAGGCGGAGATGAGGTCTCGGCTACAACGCATCCGTGCATTGAGCGCCGCACAATGGCGTGTGGTGGTGTGTTCTACCTTGCTCCTCGCGCCGATCCAGGTGATGCTTAAGTCTCGTGGACTGAAACGCACCGCGTCCTCGCTCGCAGCGAGGTCTGACAGACCTCTGGGTGTCATTGACCGCCGCGTTGCCACCGAAATCGCCGACGCCGTGTCGCTTGTCGCCGGTCGCAAGATGGTCGGGGCGATGTGTCTCGGCCGGTCGTTGTTGCTGTGGTACCTGCTTCGGCGGCGCGGCATGGACGCCGAGTTGGTGGTTGGCGCCAGGTCTCCCGTCGACGACGCATGGATGGCGCACGCCTGGGTCGAGCTCGACTCCCAGCCCGTCAACGACGCGCCCGACGTGCGCAAGCACTACGCCAGCTTCGATCTCGGCTTGCCCCGACTGCGGCGGGGATAGCCTGCCGGGCGTGCCGGCCGCCGAACTGCAGTCCGTCGTACTGCAGTCCGTCGTACTGCGCTTCGAGCTCGACGAGCCGCCGGCCCCCGCAACCGTCGATTCTTCGTCATGGACGGCACTGCTGACGTGGGCGAAAGCGCACAACCTCGTTGGCCAGTTGTGGCACGCAGCACCGACTGTTGCGGTGCTGACCGACGTGCAGCGCCGGCAGCTCGACGTTGCGTACGAGGAGGTCGCGCTGCCGGCGCTGGCGATCGAGGCGTCGGCGCTGGAGGTGCACCACCTCCTGGCCGACGCAGGCATCGACTGGCGGGCGTTGAAGGGCTTCGCAACATCTCACCTGTTGTACCGCGACGTTGCGCAACGCAGCTCGCGTGACATCGACATCCTCGTGCGCCCTGCTGACCTGGATCACACGCTCGCTGCACTCGCGCCGATCACTGCCGCGCCCGCGGAGGTGCAGGCCGGGCCGGTGAGGTCGGCGATGCTGAAGGAACGCCAGATCACCGACACGCGTGGGGTGGCGATCGACATCCATCAGGCGATCGAAGGGTGCCTGGTCAGTAGCCGGCTCCCGACCGAGCCGCTGTTCGCCGGCCCGCAGACCATCACCGTTCGCGACGTCGCGTTGCAAGCGTGCAGCCCGGCGGCGATGTTCGTGCACAGCGTCTTGCACTCCACCTCGGGTGGAGCGCAACTGTCGACATTGCCCGACCTTGCCCGTCTGGCGCGCCTGGTCGACCCCGACGACCCGATCGTCGTTGCCTTGCTCGCCGGTCGCAGTCAACGTGAGCTGTTCGTGTGGTCGCTCGAGCGAGCCGCCCAGCTCGTACCGATCCCTGCCGCGTGGCGCACCTACTCCACGAGCCATTCACCGACGCGCGCCCGACGGTGGTTGTTGGATTCGATCCACGACAGTGAGGCGCGCCTCGGGTTGGTCAACGTGCTCAGCGGCGAGCAACGCCTGCGGCGCTCGGCCGAGGTGATCTGGCCCGTCGACGAGTACCTGCGATTCAAGCACCGGACGCGGCTCGGCAACCTCGGGTGGTTGGTCCGCCGGGCCGGCCAGATCGTTCGCGGTCGCTGACGGCGATGTGCCACTAACCTCGCGCCGATGCAATATCGAATTCCTGACGACGTGTTGCACCGGGTGGTGCAGACCGACACGGTCATCTTGAATGCGGCAACCAATGCCTACGTCTCGCTCAACGGCTCGGCGGGTCGGATCTGGGAACTGTTCGGCGCCGGCCACACCGCCGATCAGGTGCAGGCGATGATGATCGACGAATTCGAGGTCGAGCCAGATGTGGCGGCTGCTGACGTCGCCGCCACACTCCAGTCTCTGCTGCAGCGAGGTCTGCTCGAGCCATCGGCCTGATGTCGCTGGATCATGACTGGAGCCGGGTGGAGTTGGCGCTCGGTACACCGCTCGGTGTCGTGCCCGAAGCGCTGGTGTTGCCCTCGTGCGCGTTGTCGCCCCGAGCCGAGCTCGAGCGAATCATCGATGACCAGTTCGCGTCGGGCAGGCAGGTCTTCGTCTGCTTCTCCGGCGGGCGTGACTCCAGTGCCGTGCTGGCCCTTGCCGTGCACGTCGCCCGTCGCAACGGAGCCCCGTTGCCGATCCCGGTGACGTTGCGGTTCCCGGATCATCCCGAGAGCGACGAGACGAACTGGCAGGAGATGGTGGTGCGCCACCTCGACCTGACGGAATGGATCGTGATCGACCGCCCCGATGCTGATCTGCTGGAGCCGGGGATCACCGAACTGTTGTCGACCGAGGGTCTGCTCTACCCATCGCAGATCGGCAGCTACCTGCCGATCGTGGCCGCGGCCGCGGGTGGCATCGTGCTGACCGGCGAAGGCGGCGACGAGTCGTTCGGTGGATGGAAGTTCCGCGCTGCGCTGCACCCGGTGGCTTGGGGGCCGGTGAGTGCGGCCAAGGCGGTCGCCGTCGGCGCGCTCGTCCGCGGCCCGGCTCCGATGCAGCACTGGTACCGCCGGCGCAACAACACGTCCCCGTGGTTGACCG
>JAYVOI010000183.1:0-10500 GCA_043758005.1 Ilumatobacteraceae bacterium | reverse complement strand
AGACTTCGTAGATATCGACCTGTTCTCTGAGGATCAGATGCAACAACAGGTCGAATGGCCCCTCGAAGACGGGGGTTGCCACCGCAAATGCCATACGGGTTCAGGCTAGCTCGCCACTAGCCTGGCGCGCCGTGACCCGCGTGCTCTCGTGCATCCAACCCACCGGCGACGTCCATCTGGGCAACTACCTGGGGGCGCTGCGCAACTGGGTCAACGGCCAGCACGACGCTGACGCCTTCCACGGGATCGTCGATCTCCATGCGCTCACGGTGACCGAGTCGCCTGGCGTGATCGGCGAATCGACGGTTCGCCTGGCGGCCATGCTGTTCGCCATCGGGCTCGACCCCGACGTGGCCACGGTGTTCGTGCAGAGCCATGTCGTGCAGCACAGCCAGTTGTGCTGGGTGATGGAGTGCACGGTCTCGTTCGGTGAGTTGAGCCGGATGACCCAGTTCAAGGACAAGTCAGCCAAGCGAGAAGGCGACTTCATCTCCGCTGGGCTGTTCACCTACCCGGCATTGCAGGCTGCCGACATCGTCTTGTACGACGCCGAGGAGGTGCCGGTCGGTGAAGATCAGCGCCAGCACGTCGAGATCGCCCGCGACGTGGCGATGCGCTTCAACCACCGGTTCGGCGACACGTTCGTGATCCCGAAGGCGGTGACGCCCAAGGCCGGGGCACGTGTGATGGATCTGCAGGACCCCACGTCGAAGATGAGCAAGTCGGCCGACAGCGACGCCGGCCGCATCATGATGCTCGACGACGCGGCCGAGGTCGCCCGCAAGTTCAAGCGCGCCGTCACCGACAGCGACAACGAGGTCCGCTACGACCGCGCCACCAAGCCCGGCATCTCCAACCTGCTCGAGATCCTGGCCGTGTGCACCGGTTCGACGCCACAGGAGTTGGCCGACCGGTACACCCAATACGGTCCGTTGAAGACCGACGCCGGCGACGCAGTCGTCGAGATGCTGCTGCCCATCCAGGCCCGCTACGACGAGTTGATGACCGATCGGGGGGAGCTCGCCTCGCTCCTTCGCAAGGGTGCCGCCAAGGCCGGTCAGGTCGCCGAAGCGACGCTGGAGCGGGCGTACAACGCGATCGGCTTCCTCCCCCGCTGACGCGCTTCAGATGTCGTCTGCCTCGCGCAGGGCAGTCGCGGCTCGACCTCCTCCGAGCACGAGTTCGACCGTGATGTCCGACGAGCCGGCTTCGACCAGCAGGTCGGCACCTCGTCGTTCGTGGTCGTGATAGCGGCGGAACCGATCCGTCCGCGGGCCGGCGATGGTCGCCACGACCCGGCCGAGTGTGCCCAGGCCGGAATCAAGCTTGCCGATGTCGTGCAACAGGGCGCCCGCCATCTCATCGCGTGACCACGGCCCACCCCGTGATTCGAACCGGCGGGCGACGGTGATGGAGTGACGTCGGTCCGACACGGCCATCCGGTGCCACAGCACTGACTCGCTGCCGAGGAGGTGTGAGTCCACCCACGCAGTCTCCGCGACACTCGGCTCACGACGCGACAGCGACGTGAGGAATCGTCGAGAGAGATGGGCGAACCGCTGCAGCCCGCTCATCTGCCGAGTGCCCGCGGATGCGCCGACCGATACACGTCGAACAACCGCTCCTGGCTCACCCGCGTGTACACCTGGGTGGTCGAGATCGATGCATGGCCAAGCAGTTCCTGCACGATCCTCAGGTCAGCGCCGTGGTCGAGCAGATGGGTCGCGCACGAGTGCCGCAAGACGTGCGGCGAGAGCTTGTGCCCGATACCGATCCGGTCGCCGTACTTCTTGACGATGGCCCAGGCAGCCTGTCGCGAGAGCCGCGCCCCGCGGAGGTTCAAGAACACCGCCTCCGCATCGTCACGGCGTGCCCATCGCTCCGGTTGCAGATGCGGGCGTCCGGATGGTCCGAGCCATTCCGCCAATGCTGCGGCGGCATGCCGCCCGTACGGAACGATCCGCTCCTTCGATCCTTTGCCGAAGAGCCGCACCAGCTGCTCCTCATTGTCGAAATCGCCCAACGACAACCCGCATGCCTCGGAGATTCGGGCCCCCGTCGCGTAGAGGAACTCGAGCAGGGCGCGATCGCGCAGCCCATCGGGTTCGGTGGTGATGGGCGCGGCGAGCAATGCGGTGACTTCGTCCTCGGTCAATGGGTGCGGGATGCCGGCGGGGACGTGGATCCCCTCGATGTCGGCGCTGGGGTCGTCACTGCGCATGCCCTCTTCCGCCAGGAACCGATGGAGCATCCTGATCGCGGCAACCTGACGGGCAACCGAGGATGCCGCACCGCCGCCGGCGCGGCGGGCACTGACGAACGAGTCCAGCGCCGCCCGGTCCACATCGAGCAACGTCGCCGGGCGCACTGCCAGCCATGCGCAGTAGCTGATGAGGTCGCGCCGGTAGGCGGCCAACGTATTGGCCGACCGGCCCCGTTCGGTGGCCATCCACGAGAGGAACTCCTCGACCTCCAGAGGAAGCATCGCCGCAGACGCCGACATCACGACACCGCTCAAGGGCTGCCTTCGCGAAGGCGGCGATCGAGGAGCAGCAACCCGATCACGGTCTTTGCGTCGTGGATCTCGCCACGGACCACCATGTCGACGGCTTCTGCCAGCGGCAGGCGCACGACGTCCATGTGTGACTCCTCCGGCCCGTGCACGTCTCGCTCCACGGCGACGAGATCGGTCGCCAGATAGATGTGCAACACCGAATCGGTCATGCCCGCGGAGGAGTAGAAGTGCGTCAGGTACTCCAGGCTTCCGGCCGACAGACCGGCCTCCTCGATGAGCTCCCGTTCGGCAGTGACCTCCGGCGGTTCGTCGGCGATGTCGCGCATCCCCGCTGGGATCTCCAACACGTACCGATCCAGCGGCCCGCGGTACTGACGAACGAAGACGATCGTCGCAACGCCGTCGTCGTACAGCAACGGGATCACGCCGACAGCGCCGGGAGAGCGGATGACATCGCGTTCGAACAGCTCGCCGTCAGGCGCCTCGAACGTGGCGACGGCCACATTCCAGATGTACCCCTGATGCACGAGCCGGTCGCCGAGGTGACGAAACGGCGGCAGCTCGCTCACGCGACGGATGAATTGGTGTCGTCGACGACGAACAGGTGTGGCGCACGCGACTCGCGACGAGCCAGCGCTGCGTACACCAGCTCGCGAAACAACGGATGCGGCCGGTCGGGGCGGCTCTTGAACTCCGGATGTGCCTGGGTCCCGACCCAGAACGGGTGATCTTCGAGCTCGATGAACTCGACCAATCGGCGGTCAGGCGAGAGCCCGCTGCAGCGCAACCCGGCGGCCTCGAGCTTCGGCTTCAACTGCGCGTTCAACTCCCAGCGGTGACGGTGCCGCTCGCTGACGACGGGCTCTCCGTAGGCCCGGTACACCCGGGTGTCGGGCTCGAGGATCGCGTAGTACGCGCCGAGCCGCTGGGTGCCACCCTTGTCGACGACGTCTCGCTGATCGTGCATCAGGGCGATGACCGGGTGCGGCGTGTCGGGATCCATCTCCGTCGAGTTGGCGCCGGCGAGGTTCATCACGTTGCGGGCGAAATCGATGGTCATGGCCTGAAGACCGAGGCAGATGCCGAGACACGGGATGTCGTGCTCGCGGGCAAAGCCGGCGGCAGCGATCTTGCCTTCGAACCCGCGCTCACCAAACCCGCCGGGGATCAACATGCCGTCGAGATCGCCGAGCCGGCCGGCCGCCAACAATCCTTCGACATCTTCGGCCTGGATCCAATCGATCTCGACCTTTGCGCCGTGGTGGAAACCGGCGTGCTTCAAGCTCTCGACCACCGAGAGGTACGCGTCGGGCAGGCTGATGTACTTGCCGATCAAGCCGATCTTCACCGGCATGGATGCCTCTTCGATCATCGAGACGACGGTCTGCCATGGGCTCAGATCGACCGGCGCATCGAGGCGCAGCACGTCGCAGACCACCTCGTCGAGGCCCTCGTCGTGCAGGATCAGTGGCAACTCGTAGATGTTGCGGGCATCGGCCGCGTTCACCACTGCCCGTTCGTCGACGTCGCACAGGTTGGAGATCTTGCGCTTCAAGTTGTCGCTCAGCGGCTCCTCGCTGCGACACACGATCACGTCGGGCTGGATGCCGCGGCTTCGCAGCTCGGTGACCGAGTGCTGCGTCGGCTTGGTCTTCTGCTCCCCCGACGGACCGATGAAGGGAACCAATGTCACGTGGAGGTAGCACACGTTGTCGCGACCGGCTTCCTTGCGGAACTGGCGGATCGCCTCGAGGAACGGGAGGATCTCGATGTCGCCGACCGTGCCGCCGACCTCGGTGATCACGACATCGACGTCGTCACCGGCCAGTCGGTGGATCCGGCGCTTGATCTCGTCGGTGATGTGCGGGATCACTTGCACGGTCTTGCCCAGGTAGTCACCTCGGCGCTCTGCGGCCAGCACCGCCTGATAGATCGAACCAGTCGTGGCGTTGGAGTTGCGTGACAACGGCTCATCGATGAAACGCTCGTAGTGCCCGAGATCGAGGTCAGTCTCGCCACCGTCATCGGTGACGAACACCTCGCCGTGCTCGAACGGGTTCATCGTTCCCGGGTCGACGTTGATGTACGGATCGAGCTTCTGCATCGTCACACGCAGGCCTCGCAGCTTCAACAGCCGGCCGAGTGATGACGCGGTCAGACCTTTTCCGAGGGAGCTGGCAACGCCTCCGGTCACGAAAATGTGCTTCGGCATTGGGAAAAGACCTCCGTCTCAGGCGAACTGACAACGGGACTGCAGCATACCGCGCCGAGAGCCGCATGCGCGGATCCCGCGTCAGTGATGTACCCCGGCGAGTCGCAACACCTCGCCGACGCCGTTGTCGACGCCTGGTGGAAGTGCCGGGAGCAAGAGCGTGCAGATGCCCGCGCGCACCGCGCCGCTGTCGGCCCGCGGATCGTCGCCGACCATCACCACCTGTTCGGGACCCAGTCCCAGCGACTCGCAGGCCGTCTCGAAGATCCGGTGGTCAGGCTTCACGAAACCCGCCTCGTAGGACAACGTGAACGAGGTGACGTCGTCGGCCATCAGGTGCTCTGCAAAGGCGGTTCGAACGTCCCACCCCGTGTTCGACACGATGCCGACGGCCAATCCGTGCTGGCGCAACGAGTGCAGCGTCGTCGCCGCTCGCGGGTACGGGATCCATTCATCCGGGGCATGCATGCTCGCATTGATCGCTTCGCCCAGACCCTGCCCGAAATCGTCGGCCATGCCGTACAGGATCTGCCACCGCTGCCCCCAGACCGCGTGGTCGAGGTCACGCGGATGGGCGAGCTCGTCCGGGCTCATTGCCGCCGAGTCGATACGAACGGCCAAGTCGGCGACGTCGTCTTCGGCGATCTGCAGGCCGAGACGGCGGGCCGAGGCGCCGATGGTCAGCGCCAGCGGAGCATGTGCGAACAAGGTGTTGCCGAAGTCGAAGAGCACGCCGCGGACCTGGGAAGGGGGAACGTCCACGGCGGAATCGTAGAACTAGCCTGCCGAGATCATGACCCGGGCTTGGCGCACGAACAGGTTCACGCTGGGCGCGGGGCTGGGGTTGCTGACGGTCGTGCTGCGCGCTCCGACGTTCGTGACAAGGCTGTTCGATCCCGACGAAGCAGCGATCGGCGTGCAAGCGATGGTCGTCCGTGCCGGGGGGACGTTGTACACCGACATCTACGACCGCAAGCCGCCGCTTCCACCCCTGCTGTACGCAACGTCGTTCTCGATCACCGACTCCACCGACATCCGGCTGATGCGACTGCTCGTCACGACCCTGTTGGCGCTGTGTGCAGTGCTGGTTGCACTCGACTGCCTGCGGCGATGGGGACCGAAATACGCGTGGTGGGGTGGAGTGCTGATCATCACCGGAGCGATGGCGCTGTTCCCGGCAGATGCCGGCGCGGCCAACTATGCACATTTCGCGTTGCTGCCGGGCACCGCGGCCATCCTCTGGTCCCGTCGGGGCACGCTGCCCACCGCGATCGCCGCCGGTGTGGCCATCGGCGTTGCGGTGCTCACCAGGCAGAGCTGGCTGCTGGGGGTGGTGCCCGGGTGCCTCAGCGTCGGGCTGCACGGGCGCTGGCGCAACGTCGGGCCATTCCTGGGCGCAGCTGCTGCCACCGTCGCTACAACCGGCTTCTACGCACCGCTCGGCCGGTTCTGGGAGTGGAACGTGACCAACAGTCCCGGGTTCGTCTTCGCTGCCACGGGCATCTGGTCGGCCATCGGTCGAGGCCTGGCGTCGATCGCCGGGTTCATGGTCTTCCACCCGGTCGTCATGGTCGCCGTCGGCGCCGGGTTCACGGGGGTGATCGGCGCCGTCCGTCGCCGCCGGCTGCCGGTCGACCTCGACCTGTGGGTCTGGGTCGCATCGGGCGTCGCCGCATGGGCGGCGGGGTTGCGCTTCTTCGGCCACTACTGGTTGCAGGTCCTGCCGGCACTGGTGTTGCTCGCGGTGCCGGTCGTGGCCCGCTGGGGCGGTCGGGCGCGATCCATCGCCATCGCCGGGGTCGGTGTGCCGGCGGTCGTTGCGTGGGCATTGTTGTTCGTGCCGGGCTCGTTCCACCATCGTCCGGACCCGCGCGAACTGGCCGGCTATCTCCGGTCGCACACGACCAGCGCTGACCGTGTGTTCGTGTGGGGCTCGTATCCCGAAGTGCTGGTCGCGGCCGAGCGGCTTCCGGCCGGCGGCTTCGTGCACACCGATTTCGTCGTCGGTCGGTCCGGTGGCCGCAACGATCCCTCGAAGACGCTGAGCAGCGCAATCCCCGGCGCGGTCGACATCATGCTGAGGTCGCTGACCGCCACTCCGCCTGTCCTCATCCTCGATACGTCGAGCTCACCGAGGTTGGGATACGAGGCGTATCCGACCTCGTTGGTGCCGGCCCTCGATCGCTTCATCCACGACGGATACGTGCAGGTCGCTGTGGTCGACCACGTAACCGTGTGGCAACGTCGATCACAGTGACTGCACCGCACGTTCGGTCTGCCTAAGCTGGCTCGGATGGAAAGCCGCCAGTTGAGGGATTGGATTCCCTCCGAGGCGCAGCGTGATCTGACGGAAACCAGCCCGGCGCCGCGATCGCATTGGTTGCGCGAACTCGTGATCGTCGTCGTGTTCTATTACACGTACGAGCTGGTTCGACGATTTGCCCACCTCGGCAAGGTGCGCCCGCGGGCGTTCCGCAACCAGTTGTATCTCATCGACTTCGAGCGCTTCTTGCACATCTACACCGAGTCCACTGTCCAGAAGGCGTTTCTCGGGGCGAGATGGTTCATCAAGGGGATGAACGTGTACTACGGCACCCTGCACTTCATCATCACCGGAGGGCTGCTGTTGTGGGTGTACCTGCGCCGTCACGAGCACTACCGGCAGTACCGGAACCTGCTGGGCATGACGACGGTGTTGGCGCTGATCGGGTACTTCGCGTTCCCGCTCGCGCCGCCGCGGCTGTATCCGTGTCACGACTGCTTCGTCGACACGCTCGACACCATCGGCGGACTCTGGTCGTATCACTCCAGCGCAGCGAAGGCCATCGCCAACCCGTTCGCGGCGATGCCGAGCCTGCACTTCGGATGGGCGCTGTGGTGCGGCACCCTGCTGTGGTCGTTCGCCCGGCACTCCTTCGTGCGGATGCTCAGCGTGATCTACCCGGCAATGACGTTGCTGGCCATCGTCGTCACCGCCAACCACTACTGGCTCGATGCAGTCGGCGGCGCAGTCATCTTCCTCGCCGCCAGCCAGACGCTGCGGATGCTGCGCGGACGCTCCCTACGAAAGGCGCAATCGGTCGGCCAGTAGATCAGCAGCGTGGATCCGGGCCGAATCGCCCGCCTGCTCGCCGCTCAACATTCGGGCGATCTCGTCGACTCGTTCCGCCCCATCGACGCTGCGCGCCGTGGCGGTGGTCACCCTGGCGACGACCCGCTTCGACACCATGATCTGCGAGTCGGCCAGCGCGGCAACCTGGGCGAGATGGGTAACGACCATCACCTGATGCCGTCGGCCCAATCTGGCGAGCGATTCGGCCACAGCCGTTGCCGCGGTTCCACCGATGCCGGCATCGACCTCGTCGAACACCAGGGTCTCGGGCGCCTCGGTCAACACCAGCCGGAGGGCCAGCATGGTGCGCGCCAACTCACCGCCGCTGGCCACTCGCGACAGCGGCAAGAGCGGCATGCCGGGGTTGGCCGCGATGAGAAAGGTGACGTCGTCGCCAGGCGCTTCACTGCCGACGGTGACCTCCAGCTCGGCATGCGGCATCGCCAGCGAGCGCACCACGTCGCGCACGGCGGTGGCCAGTCGTCCAGCACCGCCCCGGCGCGTGTCGGCGACGATGTGTGCGGCGTCGCGCTCCGTTGCCACGGCATCTGCCCGTTGCCGCTCCAACTCGGCGACGCGATGCTCGTAGCCCTCGAGCTCGGCGAGACGGTCCTCGGCCTCGACGTGGAAGGCGATCACGTCGGCCAAGGTGTCGCCGTACTTGCGGCGCATGTCCCGCAACAGTTGCCGGCGCTCGCGAATCTCTGCGAGCCGTTCGGGATCTTCCTCGAGACGTTCGTTGAACGCCCGCAGGTCATGACCGATATCGGCCAGTTCGGCCGCAACGGCATGCAACCGGGCGCCGAAGTCATCGAACGGGGCGCGTCCACCAAGGGCTTGCACGGCCAGGCCGATGCCATCGGCAGCCGGTCGGCCGGCCCCGTCGGAGGAACCGCCTTCGGCCCCGCCGTCGATGAGTGCCATCAAGGCAACCTGGCCGGCCTGCCGATGCGCCGCTGCATCGGCCAGCGCGTCTTCCTCGGTGCGAAGCGTGTCGTCCTCGTCGGCGTCAGTGATTGCTGCGCTTGCCAGCTCACCGACCTGGAATCGCAGTAGGTCGATCTCGCGTGCCCGAGATCGTTGGTCACCACCAAGAGCCGCCAACGCAGCATCGATCTCTGTCAGACGCGCCCGTGCCGAGCGCAACGGCTCGGGGTCGGTCGCGCAGAAACGGTCGAGTGCCTCGCGCTGCGCTGCGGTCGAGAGCAGGCTCTGATGTGCATGTTGACCGTGCAGGTCGACCGTGCGGGCGCCCAGTTCCGCCAACGTCGTTGCGGTCGCCAACCGACCGTTCACGTAGGCCCGCGAGCGACCATCGGTGGGGATCACTCGCGCCACGATGTACTCGTCGTCACCGACCACGAAGCGACCCTCGACTCGGGCTTCGGTTGCACCGGCTCGCACCATCGATGGGTCGGCTCGCCCGCCGACCAAGAGGTTGATGGCTTCGACCAGCATCGTCTTGCCTGCGCCGGTCTCGCCGGTGAACGCAGTCAACCCAGGCAGCAGCACGAGATCGAGCGACTCGATCACGCCCATGGATTCGATGTGCAACTCGTGCAGCATCTCAGCGGTCCGACAAGCCGAACTTCGTCTTCAGGATCTGGTGGAAGCGCCGTTCGCCGAACCGCACGAACCGGGCCACGCTTGCCGAGGCGCGCACCACGACCGTGTCTCCCTCGTCGAGACTTGCGGCAGTCTGACCATCGATCGACAGCGTCGCCGGTCGGTGGCCGATGACTTCGATCTCGACCTGCTCGTCGGGGTCGAGCACCAACGAGCGATCGAACAGCATGTGCGGTGACACCGGCGTCAACAGCAGCGCCCGGTGCTTCGGCGACACCACCGGACCCCGAGCCGAAAGCGAGTACGCCGTGGAGCCCGTCGGGGTGGCGATGATCAATCCGTCGGCTGCATACGACGTGAACGGGGCGCCGTCGATGCGCACCAAGAGGCGCACCGTGTGGCCGGCCTCCTGCTTCTCGACCACTGCTTCGTTCAGTGCAGTCCATGTCTGCACGTCGTCGCTGCCGCAGCGGTGCAACGACGCATCGATCATCATCCGCTCCTCGACCCGCCACTCACCGGCTTCGGACCCAGCGGCCCAACGCTCCAACGCAGCCACCAGTGCGGGTGGCTCGACTTCGGTGAGATAGCCCAACAAACCCACGTTGACACCGATGATCGGAACCGCTGAACTGCCGAGCATCTTCACGGCGCGCAGCATCGTGCCGTCGCCGCCGAGGCTCAGCGCCAGACCGGCAGATTCCGGCTTGCGTTCGCTGACGAGATCGAGCAGCTCGAGCGGCTCGGCGTCTTCTGGTGTCATCCACGCCGAGTGACCGTGCTCTGCGAGCCAGGTCGCCGCCAGCCGTGCCAATGCCGCAGCCTCCACTCGATCGTGGTGAGCCACCAGCAGCACGTCGGTCATGATCCAGATCCTGACCGACGAAGGCAGGCATGTACAAGGAACTCGCGGTTGCCCTGGGCGCCGGTGATCGGTGAGTCGATCCAACCGAGCACATCACATCCTCGCTCGATCAGCGCCAACGACACCTCGTCGCACACCCGTTGGTGGATCGCCGGGTCACGAATCACGCCGCTGCCACGATCGACTTCGGCCTTGCCGGCCTCGAACTGCGGTTTGACCAGCAGTACGAG
>JAYVOI010000182.1:0-4527 GCA_043758005.1 Ilumatobacteraceae bacterium | reverse complement strand
CGAGACCGCTTCCGCCGTCGTCGGCGGCACGGGCCTCGTCGAGGCGGACGAACCGTTCGAAGATTCGTTGCCGGTCGCGCGGATCGATCCCGGGCCCGTCGTCGACCACCTCGATGATCGCGTCGTCGTCCCGTTCGGTGATGTGGACGGCGATCGCGGAACGCGCATGACGGATGGCGTTCTCGAGGAGGTTCCCGATCGCACGGACGAGCTCGTCACTGTCCCCGGCGACCCAGGCCGTGCGCTCGGCCGGTGCGTCCAGCCTGACCCGGTCGTCGTCGCAGCGCGCCACCACGCTGGTCACCACGGCCACGAGATCGCACGGAGCTACCTGCCGAACCGACCGGTTCACCGCGCGCGTGACGACCAACAGGTCGCGCACGAGCCCGTCGAGGCGATCGACGTCGGCCAAGGCGCCCTCCACCCGTTGGGGCCAGTCGTCGCGTCGTGGCCGGGCCAGCCCGATCTCGAGTTGGGCGCGCAGCGACGTGAGCGGGCTGCGAAGCTCGTGCGACGCGTCGGCCACGAACCGGGTCTGGCGCTCGCTCGCCGTCTCCAGACGATCGAGCATCGCGTTCATCGTCGAGGCAAGGTGGCTGATCTCGTCGTTCCCGGCCGGATCCGGTACCCGACGATGCAGGTCGGTCTCGGTGATCTCGGCGACCTCGGCCCGGATGGCTTCCACCGGGCGCAGCGCGCGTCCGGTTCCCCACCAGGCAAGCGCGGCGACGAGGCTCAACAGTGCCGGGAGACCTGCGGCCAGCGCGCCACTGACCACGCGCACGGTGCTGTCGACGCGTTCCA
The DNA here is from genome assembly GCA_043758005.1 of Ilumatobacteraceae bacterium. Lineage (GTDB taxonomy): Bacteria > Actinomycetota > Acidimicrobiia > Acidimicrobiales > Ilumatobacteraceae > JAENVT01. Next base: position 3,723 of record JAYVOI010000182.1, on the reverse strand, counting down.
ACGCTTCGCCGGAGACGACCATCATCGGGCCTGCCGCCGTGTCGACCGGAGTCGTGGTGATCCGGAACCGTTGCGCGTCCTCGACGGGCAGACGGGTGGAAGTGTAGGGGTTGGTGGAACGCACGACGATGGCCGGTTCGCCGGCGATGTTGGCCGTTGACGCGACGACGCGACCGTGCGCATCCACTACCTGTATGACGCTGCGCTCTTCGCCCGGGAACGCCAGCGAGGGCGGCAACGTTCCACCCTTGGCCAGCGCAGCGACGTCGGCGGCCCGTGTGAGCGCGGTGTTGGTCACCCCCCGCTCGAGCGTCGCCCGCAGGATCGTCACCAGTCCGAATGCCCCAGCTGCCAACGCCACCGCGACGATGCCGACCGCGGTCACCGACAATCGGAGGCGGACCGAGATCCGTGGGGGCCGGCTATCGCCCATCGGGCACCAGGCGGTAGCCGGCGCCCCGCACCGTCTGGATGCTGCGACGTTGGAACGGTCGGTCGATCTTCGCTCGCAGGTTCGAGATGTGAACCTCGACCACGTTCACATCGCCGGCGTACGCGAAGTCCCAAGCATGGGCCAGAAGCTCGGTCTTCGAGACCACGTCTCCAGCCCGCCTCGCGAGGAACTCCAGGACGGCGAACTCCTTGCTCGTCACCTCCACCAGTTGCGTCCCGCGCCGCACGATCCGGGCGGCCGGGTCGAGTTCCAGATCGCCGACCGTCAGAATCGGTGGGCGTTCGCGTGATCCACGACGGACGAGCGCCCGCAGATGGGCGAGCAGAACGACGTAGGAGAACGGTTTGGCGATGTAGTCGTCGGCGCCGGTGTCGAAGGCCTCGGCCTCGTCGAACTCGCCGCCCTTGGCGGTCAACATCAATATCGGCGTCCAGTTCCCGACGTCACGCAACCGTGAACACACCTGGTAGCCGTTCAGTTTCGGCAACATGATGTCGAGAACGATCGCGTCGTAACTCAGCTCGGTGGCCATCCAGAGACCGTGCTCGCCATCGAGCGCAACGTCCACGGCGTAGCCCTCCTCCTCAAGCCCGCCCTTCAACGCGAGGGCGAGGCGCTTCTCGTCTTCGATCACCAGTACACGCATGGGGGCAGCCTCGCACCGACACCCTGAAGTGAAGCTGAACCCGTCTTCAGCCGCTTCAGCGATCGCTCAGGCCCCCCACGGCACCATGGGCACATAAAGCCGGCCAACCCCGACCGGACCAACCCCGAAGGAACCCGCCATGACCGCCAACCCCCGAACGAAGAAGGTTCTCGCGTCGCTGCTCGCTGGCGTCGGCATCACCGCTGGTGCCGCCGGCATCGCCAACGCCGTGGCGAGCAGCCCGAGCCAACCCGCTGTCACCGCTACCGCACCCGCCTCGGCCAGCCCAGCCGCCGCCTCGGCGACAACGACACAGAGCGATGCCGCGGACACCGCGGACGCCAGCGGCGTGACCGACGTCGCGGACGCCAGCGGTACCGCCGACGCTGCGGATGCCAAAGGCGCGGCCGAAACACCCGACGCCAACGAAGCCGCTGACACCTCCGGTGCGGCCGATGCCGCCGACCCCGCCAGCGAGGACGCCAACCAGCCCTCGTACACCGCGTCCGTGACGGCGCCGCAGGCGACCGGCAGTGAGTCCAACGAGAACGCCGCACTCGCGCCGCTCGCCAAGATCAGTGCCGCCGATGCCACGAAGGCCGCGCTCGCCGCGGTGCCCGGAACCGCCGGGCCGGCCACCCTCGAGAACGAGAACGGCAACGTCGTCTACGGCGTCACGATCACCAACGGCGCCACCACCACCGACGTGAAGGTCGACGCCGGCAACGGCAAGGTGCTCGCCCAGGACAGTGGCGCCGACGAAGGCTGACGCCGCCCCGGCCGGCGAACTGTGCCGGCTCGAACACAGAAGGGTCGCAGCCAACCGCTGCGGCCCTTCTCGGCCGTTGCCATGTTGGCGCGGCGCGCAGCGACTCGACCGGCGGTCGCCACGTCGCGGCACTACGGTGCTTCCGGTGAGGCATCACTGGGGTCGAATCCGACCGTGCCGGTGAAACGACTTGCGGCGACCATCGTCGGTCTGCTCGTGGCCGTGATCGGCGGCGGCGCATGCGCAGCGCCCAACCATCCGGCGCAGGCCCTCGGCGCGACCACATCGACCACGTCACCCGGCGATCCGACAACACGGGCCACCCGCGAGCCGTTCTCACGTGCGCAGCTCGCTCGCGCACACTCCCTCGCCTCGGGCTTCGTGGCCCGACTCGTCGCCGATACCCCCGAGCTCACCGGGATGACGGTGGCAGGCATGGCGCCCGTCTTCGACGAGGACACCCTGCACCCGATCGGAGCAATGGCCCGCCTCCAACTCCCCGTCGTGGTGCCGTCGGTGACGCTCGGCCTTGTCCGCTCACGCGCCGGCGCACCAGAAGTCGTCGAATCCGAGATCACCAATCTGTACGGGCTCGACGCGATCATCCTGTTCAAGACGGGACAGGTCGTCACGCTCGCCATCGCGCCCGAGGCAAGGTTCGCGAAGGACCCAGCGACTGCCACGATGGTGCGCCCGGTCGCCCCCGACTCGCACCGCAGCCCCGAGTTCGGAGACACCGACTGATGTGGCGACGCGTCGGTCTCGCGACTGCGCTCTTCGCTGTGAGCGCCGTCTCCACCGGGTCCGGCGCGCCACCGCGCGATCCCGCGATGGGGGCGCTTCCGGGTGACAGCAACCAGTTCTCGGTCTACGACTACCGACAGGGCGCCGTGGGCGCGGTCGACTGGCCGGTCACCTTCGTGTTCACCGGCAAGGCCACCGTCGAGCGGGTCAAGGAAGGACTCTGCAAAGCCACCCGTCATCCGTGGCGGTACTGCGACGCCGGTGGCACCATGTACCTGTTCGCTCGAACTGCGGCCACGGACCCGACCGGCGGGTTCCTCGGAGACGCCGGCATCAAGCGGTTCGCCGAGACCTGCTCGACGACCGAGTTCACCGCCCACATGCGCATCTATGCGCCCGCCGCCGGCAATGACACCCACGACTTCTCCAGCGCCAAGTACGGGCAGGTGGTCGTCGCCACCACCCACCTCGACTTCCAGGACCACGCCGGCTGCTCGGGCCGCATCCACGGGTACTCCGACATCGCTGAACAATGGTTCATCGAAGCGATGAAGACGATCCCGGGATGGGAGATCCACCCCGGCTCGCTCGATCTCGGCAACGGAAACGAACCGTTCGTGGTCATGCGCGAACTCTCCGGCGTCGAAGTGCCGCACGTATACAGCAGCGACCGTTTCGCCACAGAAGTCGTGATTATCTGAGCGGGCACGATGATCGTGCTCGGGCAATCCGCCGGGCAGCCCGATCGAACACGACTTTGCCGTTTGTTGGCGTGATCGGTCCATGCCGCTCATCCACGCCTACGTACCCTGTGTCCAGGGATCCGATCACCGGTCGGCGGATCCGGGCGCTGCATCCCCGAGCCAAGGAGCCTTCTCGATGCGCACTAAGGCACGAACCGTTGCGAGCGCGTTCACCGCCGGGCTGTCGGTGGTGCTCATGGGATGCGCATCGAATGCGACGAAACGGGACGCAGCCGCGTCGGGTGCACCGACGACGGCGTCACCGACATCAACTACATCGACGAGTTCCTCGGTCGAGTCGGTCGAGTCGGTCGGCTCGACAGCCACCTCACTCGCACCGGACACGACGTCGGCGGCGGCGACGACG
>JAYVOI010000181.1:0-4531 GCA_043758005.1 Ilumatobacteraceae bacterium | reverse complement strand
TGCCGGCCGCAGCCTCGACCTTGGCGGCGCGGCGCTCGCCGTGGTCGGGCTGGCAGCCAGCACGTGGGCGCTGACCGAGGCGGGACCTCGCGGATGGACGGATGCGGCGGTGGTCGTTGCGGGAGCTCTCGCCGTTGCGGCGATCACCGCGTTCGTGCGCCGAATGATGCACACCGCTGATCCGCTGGTGCCGCCGGCTCTGTTCCGCAACCGCACCTTCACCGTCGTGAACCTGCAGACCGTGTTGCTGTACTCCGCGCTCGGTGTCTCGTTCTTCCTCGTGTCGTACGAGTTGCAGGTGGCCACCGGTTGGTCCGCGCTTCAGGCGGGCGTGGCCCTGCTGCCGGCGACGGGTTTGATGTTGCTGTTGTCGGCGAGCTCGGGCTCACTCGCCCAGCGAATCGGGCCGCGATTGCAGCTGACCGTCGGGCCGCTGATCGCTGCGGTCGGCCTGTTGCTGCTCGCGCGGGTCGGCGAGCATGCGTCGTGGGTCGCCGACATCTTGCCCGGCGCGATCGTGTTCGGCCTCGGGCTGGTCACGTTCGTGGCACCGCTGACGGCCACGGTCATGGCGACCGCCGATCCCAATCACGTCAGCGTTGCGTCGGGGGTGAACAACGCCATCGCCCGTGCCGCGAACCTCAGCGCACTCGCGGTGATCCCCGTGGTCTCGGGCCTCTCTGCGGCGTCGAACCCGACAGAGATCACTCACGCCTTCCGGCTGGCACTGGTGATCACGGCATCGGTTGCGGCCGCCTCGTCCCCGCTGGCCTTCATCGGCCTCGGGTCCCAAACACGCGCCCCGCGCACTGCCCGCCGCATCCAATGCAACCTCGATGGCGCACCGCTGCAGACGGTGCCCGATCCGCTGGCGCCCATCGAGAGATGAACGCCTAGCTTCTGTAGGCCTCGCGGCCGACACCCTGAACGGGAATCCCCTGGGATGCCAGCACTTCGGCCTGCAATGCGTACATCGATGCCGCGGCCCGGTCGATGTGACGGGTGAAGGCCATTGACGCCGCCAGGATCGGTTGCAGCAACTCCTTGTCCTGCACGCGCGCCGCGCCGTACTCGTGCTCGACGATCAACGGGGTTGTCGTCGGGTCGAAGTCGAGCAGCTCACGTGCCGCCAGCTGATGATCGAGCCAATCCACCGTGCGGTTCTGCAGGTAGGCGAGCGGATCGTGACGAGCCGTGCCCGGGAGCTCGTGCTCGCACAGCACCATCTGCTTCTTCCACGCGTTGGCCAGATCGGCCGGGTCAGACGACACCTCACCATCGACCCAATCACCGCGCTGCACTGTCTGGCCCCCGTACCCCCAACCGGCGACGCCCTCGGAGTGGATCACTTGGCCCTTGACGTGCATGCCCACGATCAAGAACCCGTACCCGGCGTCCTTGAGGTACTGGAAGATCGAGCGTGTGTCTTGACCCATCAGGATCGCATGCGACGGGTCGTAGTGGATGCGGAACTGATCGCCGACTCCGTTGCGTTCGGCGATCTGGTGGAGCGCAATCCACATCCCGGGCGCGTAAGCGATGTTGTTGTGGAAGTTGTCGCCCGGTGTCCACCCCGGCATCGGGCACTGCTCGACCCGGTACTGCAGGTTGCGATCCTTGTCTGCCTTCACCAGCGGTACGAGGTCGAGCTCGCCGGCACCGACATCAGCGAGTTGCCGCCGCACGCCCGCCCGTCTCGGTCTCGCCCGCACGTGGCAGTCGATCGAGTTGTTCGACGACTTGTCGGTACGCGAGAACCTCACCGTTGCCGCCTACCACCCCTCGGTGCTGTCGACGCTGAGGGAACTGTTCGCCCGACCCGTGGCGCGCTCGCGCGCCGTCGACGAGACGCTCGAACTGTTCGAACTCAGCGGCGTCGCCGAGGCCACTCCGACCGATCTCACACAAGGCCAGCGCAAGCTCGTCGCCGTCGCGAGAGCCCTTGCTGCACGTCCCAAGTTGCTGTGCCTCGACGAACCGGCGGCCGGCCTCGACGCACATGAATCTGTCGTGTTCGGACGCCACCTGCGCGACATCGTCGATCGCGGCACGCCGATCCTGCTCGTCGACCACGACATGGGCCTCGTGCTCGGAATCAGTGACCGCGTCGTGGTGCTCGAGTTCGGCCAGGTGATCGCCAATGGCACCCCCAGGGATGTGCGCGAGGACCCGAACGTCGTCACGGCCTACCTGGGCTCGGCGGCGGGCGAAGTGGCGACCTCGAGAGAGCCGGACGATGGGCACTGACCCGGCGCTCCAGCTCGACGACCTCTCGGCGGGGTACGACGCGGCAGCGGTTGTGCGCAACTTGGACCTGCACGTCGGTCTCGGAGAGGTGGTCGCCCTGCTCGGGCCCAACGGCGCCGGCAAGACGACGACGCTGCGAGCGATCTCCGGCCTGGTGCGACCGATGTCGGGCGTGATCCGTGTCGACGGGACCGATATCGGCCGGCGGTCACCTTCGGCTCGGGCCCAGCTCGGGATCGCCCACGTGCCGGAGGGACGAGGTGTGTTCTTCGGCTTGACCGTCGCCGAGCACTTTCGGCTCGGGTACCGCGGAGAACGCCTCGACGCGGCGGTGGCGTACGAGTACTTCCCCCAGCTCGCCGACATCACCGACCGACGGGCCGGCCTGCTCTCGGGCGGCGAACAGCAGATGCTCGCACTCGGACGTGCCTTGGCCCGCCGGCCAAGGGTGCTGCTGCTCGATGAGATGTCGCTCGGGCTGGCCCCCGTGATCGTAGAGCGTCTCCTTCCGGTCGTCTCCCAGTACGCCAAGGAGAGTGGCTGCGCCGTGCTCCTCGTGGAACAGCACATCCAAATCGCCCTCGCCGTTGCCGATCGCGGCTACGTGCTGTCTCACGGCGAGCTCGTGATCCACGAGACCGCCGAGAAACTTCGCGCCGGCCATCAACTGATCCTGTCCGGCCACCTCGGCGAGCAAGGCACGATGGCCAACGAGCCCTGACCTCGGGCGCTGGGCGCGATATGGGCCGTACGCGCCCAGATCGGTGCCAGCGCGCGACATCTGGCCCGTGCCGGCTCGTCGAGTCGATTCGGACTGCGAGGCGCAAGCCGTCCGGAAGATCGATCCGCGTTCGCCATGCCGCCCGTCAGTTCAGATCGAGCAGGTCGGCGATCACCGAACGCAGCTGTGCCAGCACCGCCGGCCCGACGTTGCCGCGGCGACCGTCATCCATCACGCGCTCGACCTCGGCGACGGTGAGCAGATGGCACTGACCGACCGAGTTCTTGTCGAGTCCGTCGCCGTCGACAGCGACGTCGGTCGTCATCGCCCGCTTCACGTTCGACGTCACCGGCACAACATGGAACGAGCGGGGCGCCTGTGCGACGATCGGCTCGGCCGTGACAACGACGGCCGGGCGCTCGAACTCGGGGCCGCTCCCCGCTGGGAAGCCGAAGTCGATGGTGACGATGTCACCGGCGTGCATGCTGCTCCGCCGTCGCCAGTCCGGCCGCGGTGACGGCTCGCTCGCTGCTGGTCGGCTCGTGCGCCGCCAACTCGGCACCGATGCGCCGCTGGCGTTCGGCCCGGGCGAGACGGCGCAGCATCTCATCGAGGGTGAGGTGGTCGGCAGCAGCGAGGGCGCCGATCTCATCGCGCACCGACTTCGATACCCGGATGGTAGTCGATGTGGTAGGCCGATCCGACATAGATCCGAGTCTACCAACCGAGCACGAGGTCGTCCACGTCTACGGCGATGGCCGCTTCGAACCGGAACGCGGCGAAAGCCGCCCCGAAGGGCGGCCTTCGCACTTCGATCAGGCGGCTACGAGCTCGCGCTCGTCCTCGGTTTCGATGGCTTCGGCGTCCATGGGTGCGGACTCGAAGTCGATGTGCGGAAGGATTCGTTCCATCCAGGTCGGCAGCCACCAGTTGGCTCGGCCGAGCAGGCTCATGGTCGCCGGCACGAGCACCATGCGAACGAGCGTGGCGTCGAGGAAGACCGCGGCGGCGAGGCCGACACCGAACAGCTTGCCGGTCGGGTCGTCGCCGAGGACGAACGAACCGAACACGCTGATCATGATCAACGCTGCTGATGTGATCACCCGTGCGGTACCGGACAGACCGGTCACGACCGACTGGTGGCTGTCGCCGGTTGCCACGTACTCCTCACGGATCCGGGCCAGGAGGAACACTTCGTAGTCCATCGAGAGCCCGAAGAGGATGGCAAACATCATCAGCGGAGCGAACGGGTTGATCGGCATGGTGTGGTGGACCCCGATCAGTTCGTTGCCCCAGCCCCACTGGAACACAGCGACGATCACGCCGTAGGCGGCGGCAATCGACAGCAGGTTCATGAGTGCGGCCTTCAGCGGGACGAGGATCGACCGGAAGACGAGCATCAGCAGCAAGAACGACATCGCCACGATCGCTGCGATGAACAACGGCAGGCGGTTGGTGATGCGCTCGGTGAGGTCGATGATCATCGCCTGGCCGGTGAGCCGCGCTGTCGCGTCGGTTCCGGTCACAGAGGCTGGGAGCACGTCGGAGCGCAGGTGGTGCACG
>JAYVOI010000180.1:0-4548 GCA_043758005.1 Ilumatobacteraceae bacterium | reverse complement strand
CCCGTCGACGCCCGCGAGCGCGATTCGATTGCCGCCTTCCTCGCCACACTCGACACGCTGGACCGGCCATTCGACGAGCAGGCCTCGCCGACCCATGTCACTGCCTCTGCCATCGTCACCGGTGATGTCGGCGTGGTGCTGCACCTGCACAAACGTCTGTCGATCTGGCTGCAGCCGGGGGGCCACGTCGATGCCGGCGAGCAACCGTGGGAAGCGGCCGAGCGCGAGACACGAGAAGAGACCGGCATGCCGGTGGTCGCCGGCAACGACCCGTCTGCACTGATCCACGTCGACGTGCATCCCGGGCCGCGCGGCCACACCCATCTCGACGTGCGCTACCACCTCACGGCCACGTCGATTGCCCCGTCGCCGCCCGAGGGTGAGAGCCAGGAGGTCCGCTGGTTCACCTGGGCGGAGGCGATCGCCATGGCCGAGCCGGGGTTGGAGGGAGTGTTGCGTGCTCTGCAGCCGGGAGACCCTGTCATTCGTCCGGCAACCGCCACCGACGATGCGGCATGTGCCCACGTGTACACGCGCTCCAAGGCGTTCGGGCTCCCCGAGGTACCCGAGCCCCACACCGAGCCGGAGACCGCTGCGTGGATGGGAGATGTCGCCATTCCGACCATGGACGTGTGGGTCGCCGACCTCGACGGCGTCGTGGTCGGCCAGATGATGCTGGCGCCAGGTTGGCTCCATCACCTCTACATCGACCCGTCGTGGATGGGTCGAGGGCTCGGTGATCGGTTCATGGCGCTCGCCCGCCAACGGCAGCCGGGCGAGTTGCAGCTGTGGGCGTTCCAGACCAACACGCGGGCCTGCCGGTTCTACGAGCGCCACGGTTTCGAGGCAGTCGAGTTCAGCGATGGCGCGGGGAACGAGGAGCGCTGGCCCGACGTGCGCTACGTGGGCGCGGGGAGTGGAACAAGCGAGTAGGGTTTCCACAATGCCCACCATGGCTGAAGTCGCCAAACACGCCGGTGTCGGCATCGGCACGGTCTCGCGCGTGATGAGTGGCAGCACCAAGGTCAGTGACTCGACACGAATCAAAGTGCAGGCCTCGGCAGAGGAGCTCGGCTACCACCGTCCGCGGAAATCAAGCTCTGAACAGGGGAAAGGCGGTCGACTCGTGGCCGTGCTGGTGCCCTTCTTCGACGAGAAGTCGGCGTTTCAGCGGATCCGCGGCATCGTCTCGCGACTCGCCCCGCACGGTTGCGAGGTCGTGCTGCACAACGTCGAATCGCCCGGCCAAGCGCGGGCGAAATTGGTGGAACTTCCACGAAGCGTGATCTTGGACGGCATGATCGTCATCTCGCTCCCACTGGTCGGCGATGAGGGTGATCGTCTGGTCAACGCCCGATTTCCCACCGTGCTCGTCGACACGTCGTACCCCGGGCTGCCCAGCGTGTGCATCGACGATCGGGCCGGAGGCGCGCTGGCGACCAAGCACCTCATCTCGCTCGGCCACAAGCGCATCGCGTTCGTCAGCGAGCCACCGCACAACGCGTTCGGGTTCCTCGCCGGGGCGCGCCGCGAAGAGGGCTTCCGTTCGACCATGGCCGAGGCCGGTCTGCATGTACCGGCATCACTCGTTCGCTACGGCGCGTACCTGCATTCGGCTGCGAGGCAGATGGCGACCGAGCTGCTGTCGCTGCCCGACCGGCCGACGGCGATTGTCGCGGCCTCCGACGTGCAAGCCGTAGGCTGCCTGGAAGCCGCGACGCAACTGGGGATCAGCGTCCCCGATGAGTTGTCCGTGGTCGGGTACGACGACATCGACCTCGCCGGACTGATGGGGCTGTCAACGGTTCGCCAGCCCCTGAGCTACTCGGGCGAGCGAGGTGCCGATCTCGTGCTCGAAGCGCTGTCGATGCGAAATCGGCAGCCGAGCACCGAGATGCTGGAACTGGAGCTGGTCATTCGAGCGACGACTGCAGCAGTGAGACGAAAGGGAACACGATGACCGAGGCCGGGACACGCGACGCCGACGCCACCCTGTGGTGGCAGGACGCGGTGGTGTATCAGCTCTATCCCCGATCGTTCGCCGACAGCAGTGGCGACGGCATCGGCGACTTCGAGGGGATCCGCAGCCGGCTCGACCACCTGCGCGACCTGGGCGTCGACGCGATCTGGTTGTCGCCGTGCTTCCCGTCGCCGCAGGCCGATCACGGCTACGACGTCGCCGACTACTTCGACATCGAGCCGATGTACGGGACCCTTGCCGACTTCGACCGCACCTTGGCGGAGGCGAAGCAGCGTGGCATCCGCATCATGCTCGACATCGTCCCCAATCACTGCAGCTCCGACCACGCTTGGTTCCAGGCAGCGGTGAAGGCCGGCCCGGGCTCGCCGGAACGAGCGCGGTACTGGTTCAAGGACGGCAGGGGCCCGACCGGCGACGAGCCACCGAACAACTGGAGGGCGATCTTCGGCGGCCCTGCCTGGACGCGGGTCACCGAGGCCGACGGCTCGCCGGGGCAGTGGTACGAGCACACGTTCACGCCCGGTCAGCCCGACTTCAACTGGTACAACGAAGACGTCATCGACTACTTCGATCGCATGCTGACCTTCTGGTTCGATCGCGGCGTGGAGGGCATCCGTGTCGATGCCGTCCCAGTGCTCGGCAAACATCCCGACATGCCCGATGCGCCGCCTTCGCCGCCTGGACTGACCGACGGCCAGCAATGGCGCTACAACATCTACGGCCACTTCTACCCGACGGCGCACGAGGTGTGGAAGCGGTGGCGCAGGCTGATCGACGAGTACGAGCGCACCCATCCCGGCCGGCACCTGGTGACGATCAGCGAGTCCTACGGCGCGCCCGAGGAACTGATGAAATACATGCAGGGCGACGAGTTCCACCAGTCGTTCGCCTTCGACCTGATGTTGATCACCTGGCAGGCCAAGCCGATGCGCGATGCCATCGCCGGCTCACTCGACATGCTCGCCCCGGTCGGGGGCGCGCCTGCATGGACGCAGAACAACCACGACACGCAACGCATCGTCACCCGCCTCGGTCGTCTCAATGCCAACGACCCGGCGGCGTGGACCGGCAACAACCTCGTCTATGTCGACGCGCCGATCGATCTCGAGCTCGGTCGCCGCCGGGCCCGTGCGGCGATCACCCTGACCGCAGCGCTCCCCGGCGCGCTGTACCTGTTCCAGGGCGAGGAGTTGGGCCTCGAGGAGTACCTCGACATGCCCGCCGAAGCCCGCGAGGATCCGCTGTTCATCCGCTCCGGTGGTAACGAGCTCGGCCGTGATGGGTGCCGCGTGCCGCTGCCGTGGACGAGTGATCCGGCGACCTCGTTCGGATTCTCGCCGGCCGGTGCTGCCGCGCCGTGGCTGCCGCAACCGCCGACGTGGGGCGAGCACTCGGTCGAGCGCGAGGCAGCCGACCAGCACTCGATGTTGGCCTGGTACAAGACGCTGCTGGCCCACCGCCCGTTGCTGACGGGTGGCCTGTCGTGGGTCGAGGTCGACCTGCCGGAGTGCCTGGCGTTCGAGCGCGACGGGGTCTTGATCCTCACCAACTTCGGGGCCGACGCAGTGGACCTGCCGGCCGAACTGGTCGCCGGTCGCAGCGTGATCCTGGCCACCCAACCCGACGCGACAGCACAGCAGCTGCCATCTGATACCTGCATGTGGTGGTCGCCCGCCCACTGAGCGTCAACCACAGCGTCGGCCTCGGGCGCCCGTTGACCGGCCTGTTCCACTCGTTCCACCGGCGAGCGCGGGTCAGCTGACGGGGATGCTGACGTCGATGTCGCGTGACGAGGTGCCGACACGCAGCTCGAACGGGTCGCTCGCGCGGACCCAATCGTGATCACTGACGCTCCAGCTGTGCATGGCGCGCGGGTCGAGTTGCACCGTCACGGCGGCCGTGCCGTGCGCCGGCACGGCGACCTTGGCGAACCCGATCAACTGCTGAGGGGGCTCGTCGCCGCGCCGCTCGACAGCGTCGGCGCGCGCCGCGTACACCTGCACGACTTGCACGCCATCACGGTCCGATTCGTTCACCAGGTCGACCTCGACCGATGTGGGTTGCGTGGCATCACCGAACGCTCGCGCCGCGGTGATGGCGACGTCGGCATAGCCGAGACCGAACCCGAACGGGAACAGCGGCTGACGACCCACTGTGTCGTACCACCGGTAGCCGATCAGTCGAGCCTCGAGGTAGTTGGCCACCCCGTTGCGACCGGGGTGGTGCTCGACCGCCGGTGTGTCTTCCAGAGCGACCGGGAACGAGACCGGCAATCGACCTTGCGGCTCGACGTCGCCGATCAACACGTCGACGAGGGCATCGCCCATCTCCTGCCCGGGGAACCAGGTGAACACCACTGCGAGCCGGCGTTGACGACGACCACGGTCCTCGGGCAGGCCGCGGCAACTGCGGCGATCAACTCGTCTTGGCGCCCCGGCAGGGCAATTGTGTCGCGGTCGTAGCCCTCACTTTCCCAGTCGTCGTTGGTACCGACGACCACGATCGCCAGATCTGCCGCGGCGGCGACGTCGATGGCCTCGTGCACCGGGTCGACCAGCGTTGGCGGC
>JAYVOI010000179.1:0-4579 GCA_043758005.1 Ilumatobacteraceae bacterium | reverse complement strand
CGACGGTCGAGGCCTTGGCCAAGGTGGTCGCCGCGGTCGAGCCCCATCGCCGGCACGGCGCCGACCCGCACCCGCTGAACCGGCTCGGTCGGGAGCAGGCCTTGCGCGCCCGGCTGATCGACGAGCCGGCCCTGGTTGGCGCCTCGCGCGTCGACGCCGTCGCGTCGCCGCTCGCCCGCCCCAATCTGAAGGACCCGCAGCCCAGCGTGGCGCGGGCCGTGATCGATGGCGTCCAGACGACGTTGGTGGTCAGCGCTGGCGTCGATCTCGACGTGGTGCCGTTCGCCACCGACGCACGGCTGGTGACCGGGTGCGTGACAGGCATCGTCGTGCCGGCCCGCGACGCGTTTCCGGTCCAGGCCGAGATCGCTGCACTGCTCGTGGATCCGATCGAGATCATTCCGGTCCGTTGAGGCCGTAACCTCCTCGATCGGTGTTCGAACGACTGGCGTCCCTGGAAGATGAGTTCATCTCGCTCGAGGCGAGCCTCAGTGATCCCGACGTCGTCGGCGACCACGCCGCCCTGCGCCGGGTGTCGAAGCGCTACAAGGAGCTGACCCCGGTGGTCGAGTGCGTGCGCGCCTACCGCGAACGATCCGCCGACGCACAGGCCGCACGAGAGCTGTTGGTCGACGCCTCCGAGACTGATCGGGCGATGCTGCGCGCCGAGTTGTCCGATGCGGAGGCCGACCTCGCCGGGTTCGAGGAGCAGTTGCGGTTGCTGATGCTCCCGAAGGATCCCAACGACGGCAAGGCCGTGATCATGGAGATCCGTGGCGCCGAAGGTGGCGAGGAGGGCAACCTCTTCGCCGGTGATCTGTATGAGATGTACCGCGGCTTCGCGGCCCTGAAGGGGTGGTCGGTCGAGGTGCTGTCGCACGACCCCAGCGATCTCGGTGGAGTCAACCTGGTGACGATCCTGATCAATGGCGACACGGCGTGGAGTCGGTTGAAGTTCGAGGGTGGCACCCATCGCGTGCAGCGCGTCCCTGCCACCGAGAGCCAGGGGAGAATTCACACCTCGTCCGCGACGGTGCTCGTGCTGCCGGAGGCCGAAGACGTCGAGGTGGAGATCGACGAACGTGACCTCCAGATCGACGTGTACCGATCGAGCGGGCCGGGCGGGCAGGGCGTCAACACCACCGACTCCGCGGTGCGCATCACCCACATCCCAACGGGCGTGGTGGTGGCGATGCAGGACGAGCGCAGCCAACTGCAGAACCGGGCCAGGGCGATGCTGGTGCTGCGCGCCCGATTGTTGAAGCTGGCCCAAGACGAGCAGGACGCGGCCAAGTCGGTCGAGCGCCGGGCCCAGGTCGGCGGCGGTGGACGCGGCGAGAAGATCCGCACCTACAACTTCAAGGAGAACCGGGTCACCGACCATCGCATCGGCTACACGGTCTACCGCTTGCAGGAGGTGCTGGCGGGCGATCTCGACGATCTGGTCGACGCCTTGACCGCCGACGAACGGGCCCGCCAACTCTCCGGCGATGAGTGACGGCACGATCACCTGGGGCGAGTTGTGGACCGAGACCACGGTTCGCCTCGATCGTCCCCGTGCGCGCTGGGTCTGTGAGGTCGCCTCGGGTCACGACGGCGACGAGTTCCTGGCGATCCTCGGTCGTCCCGCGTCGGAACGCGCCGTCGCCCACCTCGACGCCATGTTGGCAAGGTTGGCCGAGGGTGAGCCGCTGCAATATGTGCTCGGCCGCTGGGGCTTTCGCCATCTCGATCTGCTGGTCGATCGGCGAGTGCTGATCCCTCGGCCGGAGACCGAGTTGGTGGTCGATGTCGCCCTGACGCATGCCCGTTCGCTCGAACGTCCGATCGTCTGCGCCGATCTCGGAACCGGCAGCGGAGCGATCGGTCTGTCACTGGCGGCCGAACTGCCGATCGACGGGGTCACGGTGTGGATGACCGACCGCTCGTCAGAGGCCCTCGACGTTGCCCGGGCCAACGCGGCGGGCATCGGCAGGGCGGCAGCCAACGTGCGGCTCGGCCACGGTGACTGGTTCGCTGCGCTCCCGGCTCGCCTCGTCGGCGAGCTCGGGCTGGTGGTCTCCAACCCACCCTACGTCGCTGACGATGATCCCGGATTGGAGGCGATCGTGCGCGAATGGGAGCCGGAGGTCGCGCTGTTCGCTGGGGCCGATGGGCTCGACGCGATCCGCGATCTGATCGCCGAGTCGGGGCGCTGGCTCCGTCCCGGTGGGTGGCTGGTCGTCGAGATCGGCTCGACACACGGTCGTCAGGTGACCGAGTTGTTACACACCGCCGGCTTCGACGATGTGTCGATCACGTCAGATCTGAGTGGCCACGATCGTGTGGCCAGCGGGTGCCGACACGTAGGCGAGCGGCCTCAGGCGAAGCGCGCCGCGACCTGACCCAGCAGTGACTCTTCCTCGCTGGCGATGTCGTGGTCGACACCTGCCACGTCGCGCGCTGCGGAGAACAGCGAGTGGCGCAGGACCGTGCTGGCGATCCGGTCGTCGATGTCGTCGAGCAGTGCCTCGGTCTTGTGCGCGGCCACTGCAGCGCGCACCTTGGCCATGGCCTCGCCGAGGTACTGATCGAACGAGAACGTCGAGGACTCCCAGCCCGAATCGTCGCTGATGTTGCGGATCTCGTCGAGCTCGTCGTCGGAGATGTGGCGATCGGCGACCATGACGAGGAGCAGCAACTCGATCACCGCTTCGTGCTCGCGGTCGGCGGTGGCGTGCACGGATACATGGCTGTAGAGGTCGCGCAGGCGTTGATTCATCGAAGGCGCAACCTAACCGGTGGCGAGTGGTGCGACGAAGCGCCTGAGGAAGTCGAGCTGGTGCAGCAGCATGTTCTCGGCCACGACTTCTTGCGGTGTCATGTGCGTGACCCCGACCAGCGGCAGGACCTCGTGAGGCTTGCCGGCCGCGAGCAGCGCTGACGAGAGTTGCAGCGTGTGGGCGGCGACGACGTTGTCGTCGGCAAGGCCGTGGATCAACAGCAGTGGCCTGGTCAGCGCGCCGGCCAGAGGCAGCAGTGAGGAGTTTGCGTACGCGGTGTCGTCGACCGTCGGGTCGCCGAGGTAGCGCTCGGTGTAGTGGGTGTCGTAGAGGCGCCAGTCGGTCACCGGTGCGCCGGCAATCGCCGCGTGGAAGACATCGGGCCGGCGCATCACGGCGAGGGCCGCGAGGTATCCGCCGAAGCTCCACCCGCGGATGCCGACGTGGTCGAGATCGAGTGGATAGTCGTCGGCAGCGGCGTGCAGCGCATCGACTTGGTCGTCGAGGATGGTCGTGGCCAGATCGAGATGGACGGCGCGCTCCCATTCGCTGCCACGCCCCGGCGTTCCGCGCCCGTCGACGACCACGACGGCGAAGCCCTGGTCGGCGAACCATTGCGAGAGGGCGTAGCGGCCGCGCGATGCCAACACGTACTGCACGTGCGGGCCGCCGTACGGGTCGAGCAGCACCGGCAGCGGCGAGCCATCGTGGTCGCGGGGCAACAGCACTGCGGTCGCCAGGCGACGGTCGCCGTATCGGTGCAGCGAGACGTTGGGATCGATCAACGGCTCCTCGGCGAACGAGGCGATGACGGGGCCGTCGACGATCTTCGTCAGCGACCCGCAACTGTCGAGCGTGGTGCTTCGCATCACGGTGATCGAACCGCCGATGGTCGCGCTGTGGATCCCCGGCCCATCGCTGATGCACGTCAGGTCGTCATCACTCCATCTCCACACGTGTTGCACGGTCGCATCGTCGAGCGGGTTGGCCAAGAAGAGCGCCGCGTTCTCGTCGACGGCGACCACGGCTCGCACCTGTAGGTCGGTGGGAGTCACGGCCACCCCATCGATCAACAGGCGACGGAGGCCGTCGCGATCTGCGGCCATCACGAGCCGACCGTCTTCGAGCGCGTTGGGTGTGCCCGGCACGAGCTCGACCCAACTGTCGTCGTGGTCGGAGAAGATCGGCGCGGTATCGCCGGTCGTGGAATTGGCTTCCAGCACCTCCAGGCTGCGCTGGTCGCGCGATTGGACAGCCAGCAGCAGCCGTTCGGACGACGCCCAGTGCACGGCCGTGAGGTACGGGTACTGGTCGCGATCCCATTCGATCTTGATCGACCCGCCGTCGAGCGCCAGGACGTGCAGTTCGACGATGGCGTTCGGTGTGCCCGCCGACGGGTAGCGGATCTCGCGCGGTTGCTGGTCGGGTGCGCCCGGCTCGGCGATGTACCAACGCTCGACGGGCGACACATCGACGCGGCAGGCCGCGATCGCCGAACCATCGGGGCTCCACCAGTGCCCGCGATAGCGATGCAGTTCCTCGCCGGCGATGTAGTCGGCCGATCCCCACGACACCTCGGCATCCTCGTCGCTGGCCAGTTCCCAGCTGCTGCCGTCCAGCTCGGCGATTCGCAGCGCGCTGCCGCAGACGTAGGCGAGCCGGCCCGCTGCGGGGTCGGGGCGGGGATCGAAGACAGGCCCGTCGACCACCAGTTCGCGGGCGACACCACTGATCAGGCCGGCCACGAACAGCCGCCCGGCGAGCGGAAACGCCACGACGGTGACGGAACTGTCGGTCGCGAACGTGGTGACCCCGGA
>JAYVOI010000178.1:0-10633 GCA_043758005.1 Ilumatobacteraceae bacterium | reverse complement strand
GACCAAGGAATCATGGATAGTCATTTCGGGGTCTCCTCCCCGCCCTCACTCAATGAATCAGCAGCCACAACTGCCTCACGTCAGGTTGACACAGAGGGCTTCGAAGATCTTCGAACGCAGTGCATATGACTACTGGCTGATGCCGACACCGGTGAGCTCCACACATCGAATCGTCGCTTCGCGATGTGTCAAGGCCTCCAACACATCGCGTGGTGCGGTGAAGAACACGGAATTCCTCCGGGCACGCAAAGCCTCTCGCACGGCGAGGTCGGCTTGGCGCCGACCACTACTCGGAAGCCCGATCGGGATATCAATCGCGATGACCTCCGCGTTCGGGACAGCGGACTCCAACTCGTCGATCGACGACAGGACATGTCCGGTTGGTTGGCTCGCGGAGCTGAGCACAAGGGCGAACCATCCGGCCTTGCATGCGTCAACACCCACGACTTCCACAGTGGGAATTCTCGCACCCACGGCCCGTGGTGCAACTGCTGTGGGGCGACCGGTGTGACTTTTCACTCACTGACACGCCAGATTTTTCATACCCGATGTCAGCGATCACCTTTTCAGGCACTGACATCGCCGGCGCGGGTTGGAATCTGGCGGATGCGGCCATCGAAGTGGAGGCGGCCGGACCGCTGGTAGTCACAGCTTGGCGCACACCAGCGGAACCATCCGGGATGGTAGATCGCTCGGTGTGCTGATGGCCGTTCGGTGGGTTGTGCCGCACGGTGGTGGTGCCATCCTGTAGCGGTGGCGAAGTACGACCCGCTGTTCGAGTACCTGTGCAGAGCCGACGATGGGCCCGTCACCCTTGGCTTCGACGAGATCGAGCGACTGGTGGGGTCCTTGCCCGTGTCCGCTGGAAAGTACCTGGCATGGTGGGCAAACGAGTCGGAGGGCCGGCACGTGCAGACCAAGGCATGGCTCAACGCGGGGCGTGAAGTGGAATCTGTAGACACGGCCGCCCGCCGTGTCCGGTTCGGTAGGGCTCGTTGGCGACGGGGTTCGTGACGAGGCCGGGGAGCGACCCGGCCCGTCGTTCGGAGCGCTCGTTATGTGCGGATCGCGTATTTCGGTGCCCGACCAGATCGCCAGTTCGGTGCGCCCGGCCGCACCTCGGGCGACCGCTTGTCGAGTCGTGGCTGGCTACGACTGCGACTGCGACGACTCAAGGATGAAGTCGCGCACGAACGGTGCGATGTCGTCCGCTGCGGCTTCGAGGTGCGAGGCACCTTGGAGCTCGATGACACGGACGAGTCCGGGCGGCAGTGCGTTGGCGACGTCTCTGACGGCCTCCAGTGGACAGATCGGATCGAGCTCGCCTCCAATGACGAGGACTGGGCAAGTGACTTGGGCGAGCCCCGATCGTAGGTCCATCGCGTTCCACTCTTTCGTGAAGTGCGCGTCCAGATCCGGATTGGCGATCACGCGAGCAAATCGTTCAGCCTCAACGGGCTCGATCGCATATAGCGGCAGGCAAAGCTCGTCATAGTCGGCCGCAAGCGATTGGTCGCCTGCCAGGTATTGCTGCGCGACAGCACCGGCTCGATCACCGCCTCGCGCAGCGAAGCACGCTGCAACGAGGTCGAGATCGAGGCGCGCCGACGTGCCCGCCAGGACCACGCGATCGGGATGACCCGGGTGCCGAGCGAGGTAACGCTGGGCGACCATGCCTCCGAACGAGCTACCCAGCACGATCGGCTTGACGATGCCCAGCACGTCACACAGACGCACCACATCATCAGCCCACGTGTCCAGCGTCCACTCTTGAGGCGACCGCCAGTCGCTCCTTCCAGCCCCACGGTGGTCGTAAACCACAACCTGAGCGACGTCGGTCAATTCGTCGAGACCGCTGCCTCTGAACAGCGACGAGTCCATCGCCGGACCGCCATGAAGCATCAACAGCGTCGGGCGCTGGCGCATCGACTGCCCTTCAGGAATCCACCCTGCCCCGTCGACATCGACGAACAAGCGAACACCACCGCCAACGTCGACTCGCATAACCCGACGGTACACGGCACGAGACGCACCGATTGGCCGGCATGGGGACAGCCGCTAGGCAGCGCAGATTGCCCGGTTGTCGCTCACGATGCAACGACCGTCACGAGCGCAGAACGTCACCGACGCATCAGGGCATCAGATACGTGCGCTCCTTGGCCCTGCCTGTCACGCTCATCGGCGCGGACGGTATGTCTCCCGCACCATCTCGTCGATGTTGGCCCCGCCCTGTTCGATGGGCTCCATATACAAACGTGCCCACGCGATCAGGCCGTGCTGTACCCCCGCCACGATCACCCCCTGCATCCCGAACGGGGAGCCGTCCGTGTGCGTGCCTTGCCAGCGCCACTCGCCGACTTCGACGCCTCCGTCTGTCACTGCGGATAAGACAAGCTCCGCAGTGAAGTCCGGAACTCCAGCGAAGACGCTTGCCCAGTTCTTCCGGACTTGGTCGCTCCCTCGAAAGGAGCGGCTCGGGTGAGCGGGCTGCTGGCTGTCGTAGTCCGGACCGAAGCAAGCAACGAAAGCGTCGAGGTCGTGCGCATTCATCGCGGACCACAGCCGATTCATGATCTCAGCCATGCGAACCTCCCACGCTTCAACGCCGACCTACAGCTAGGTGGCTCCTGATTTAGTTGGGGTATCCGTGGTTGGGGTTGGTGTTCAAAATATTGTGGGGTATGGCTTTGGGGTCGGCTCCGGTTGGTGCGCGTTTCGAGAATCCGAGGGATCTGCTCGGCGATCGGTTGAAGGGTGTGTATCGGCTGTTGGCCGAGCATGGTGACCGGGTGTTCCCGGACGACTATTTCGCTGATCTGTATCTCGAGTCGCGCAAGGGGCGTCCGACTATCCCGGCGCGGGTGTTGGCGACGGTGATGGTGTTGCAGGCGTTGGAGGGCTTGTCTGATCAAGAAGCGGTTGATCATCTCGAATGTGATCTGCGCTGGCAGGCCGCTGCTGGTGTTGATGCTGGGTATGTCGCGTTTCATTCGACGGTGCTGGTCGGGCAACGCAACCGGTTGCGGGCTTCGGATCGTCCGAAACGGTTCTTGGACGACACCAAGGTCGTCGCCCGTGAGGCGGGGGCGATGCGTGACAGGGTGCGGGTGTTGGACTCGACGCCGATTTACGACTCTGTGTCGACCCAGGACACCGTCACTCAGTTGCGTGCCGCGATCCGCAAGGTGTTGGCGGGGTTGGCTGGCACCGAGCTCGGGGCGACAGCGCGGGCGGTGTTGCGCCGTGATGATGATTATGCCGGGCCGGGTAAACCGCCGTGTGATTGGGATGATCCCGCCGCTCGTGAAGCACTCGTGGATGCGTTGGTCCGTGACGCGCTCGGGGTGCTCGCCGTGATCGACGGCCAGCAACTACCTGCGAAAGGTGTCGAGCCGGCTCACGTGCTGGCGACGGTCGCTGGTCAAGACATTGTCGAGGGTGCTGATGGGGTGTTCCGGATCGCCCGCAACGTCGCCAAGGACCGGATCATTTCGACGGTTGATACCCAGGCCCGGCATGGTCACAAGAGCCGCAACCGGCGTTTCGATGGTTACAAAGCACACTTGTCGGTCGATCCCGATTCGGAGTTGATCGACGAGGTCGTGGTGACTGCGGCGAACGTGCATGATGCTGATGCCGTCACCGAGTTGCTCGCCGAGCATGCCGGCGATGAGGTCAAGCCTGATGTGATGGGCGACTCGGCGTATTCGTCGGCGGACACCATCGATGATCTCACCCAGGCCGGGTTCACGCCGCTAACCAAAGTCAGAGCGGCGAAAGGTCGTGGCGGACGGTTCGGCAAAGACGCCTTCACGATTGATCTCGACGCTGGCACGGTCGACTGTCCTGCCGGGCACCAGGTGAGGATCCGCCGCTCGGCCGATGGTGGCGGGCGAGCCGATTTCGCAGACCGTTGTGTGAGGTGTCCGTTGCGTGCCCAATGCACCACATCGGCGACAGGTCGTTCGATCAGCATCCACCCCAAAGAGGCGATCCTGCAGCGAGCCAAACAGGCCCAAGCCGAACCGGGCTGGCGTGACAACTATCGGGCGACACGACCGAAAGTGGAACGCAAGATCGCTCACTTCGTCGCCGTCACGTGGGGCGGACGACACGCCCGAGTCCGAGGACGACAACGAGTCACCACCGACGCTGTCACCCGAGCCGCAGCAGTCAACTGGAACCGCCTCGTCAACCTCGGCGTGTCATTCATCGACGGTCAGTGGACAACGACAGCGACCATCTGAACCACCGAACCGAACAACAAACAGCCACCCACCAGGCCCCCGGCCTGCCACCGAACACACCAACCAGGCCGACAAACCCGCACTGACCCAAGGCCCGCACCCAGCGAAACGCTCAAGAACCCACCCCGACCCGTCAATCAACGCCCGAGACACCCACTACTTCAGGAGCCACCTAGATGAATGCGATGCCGCTGGTGGTCACAATCTCGATGCGTTGCCCGTATCCAACCCCCGCGGTTGTCCCTGTGTTTCCCAACTTCGGTGTCCAGCGCCGCACCCCGAAAACTCCGCTCTACGGGAGGCACCCCGATCCCCTTCGACCGACTACGGGACAGCTCACCAGCGAAGTAGCGCCGCCTGTCGCCTCTCCAAGCCCCGACGTAGTTCAATCTCACACATGTCACGCCGAAAAAAGACCCGCACAGCCAGCGACAAGCACCTCCACCGGCGCTGGTGGAACCAAGAGCCCAATTGGATCGTAGCCGGCGTTGTCAACGCGTTCCTGCTCGCTGCCATGGCAGGATTAGTGACGGGCCTTGTCGTTCTCGGGGTCAGCAATCGCGTCGAAGATCGCCGTGCCGAGCAGCAGACCGTCCTCGAGAACCTCCGCTTCGTACGCTCCGCTGTCGGCGGCCCCGCTAACGGAAAGCAGTTCAGCTCTCTAAACCTCACCGGCGCTGACATGGCTGGACTCGACCTATCCAAGGCGGTACTCATCGCAGCCAATCTTCAACACGCGAACCTCAATGGTGCCGACCTGACCGATGCTCATTTTTCGAACGCTGACCTCAGCGGGGCCGACCTGTTTCATGCCACGCTCGACAAAGTCGTCAGCTTTGGGGCGCGGTTCACCGGCGTTCACGCCTCCCAGGCGAGTTTCGCCCATGCCTCCGCGATGTCGACTTCACCGGCGCTGACCTCGTGGCCGCCGACCTTTCTAGCGCCGACCTCCAGGGATCCACGTTCATCGGCGCTCACCTCTCAGGGGCCACCATCTCTGGGGCCCGACTTCTCGGTGCCGACCTCCGTGACGCTGACCTCAGCTACGCCAATCTGGCTGGCGCGGACCTGAGCGGAGCAAACCTGAGCGGTGCGAATCTGTACCACGTCAATCTCATCGGCGCCAACTGAGCAACGTCAACGAACTCGCCGCCGACATCCAAGCTTGGACCGCAGCCTGGAACGACAACCCCACCCCGTTCGTCTGGCACAAAACCGCCGACCAGATCCTCGAACGCCTCGCCGACTACTGCAACGCCATCAACCGACAAGCCAGCACATGACCACACCACTTTCACAGCGCTTCAACCTTCCAGGACACTAGTGCCTCTTCCGCTACCCACTTGGACACCTTCAGCACGAGGCCGTCAGACGAGATTCGCGCCACCTCGACCTGTCCGTGACGAGGCAGCACAGGCACGCTCGGGACGAACGCTTCCACCACGACCCGACCCGAATCGGTGAGCACCGCCGCGGCACCCTCGAGACACGCTCGCTGCTCGTCGTCGGACGCGAGGCAGAACAGCGTGTGGAACGCGACGAGCACAACGGCGAACCGGGGGGCACCCGCCGGCAGCGCGAGGTGCGCTATGTCCTGACACACCGATGTCACGGCCGGGCTCGGTTTGGCCGCGAGGCGCTCGAGCATCGCAGGCGACGCGTCGACGCCCCATACCTCTACACCACGCGCCGCGATCGCGCACGTGAGCCTGCCTGTGCCCACACCGAGTTCGAGCACCGGCCCGCCGCCGGCGAGACCAGTGATCAGGTCGACCGCGGCTTCGTCAGCTGCGTCTGCGGGGTACCAGTCGTCGTAGACGTCGGCGAACGCGTCGCCGTAGCCCGATGGCGGGAACGAAGAGCTCAGGCGAGCCACACCCCGACGTGATCGCCGTAAAATCTGATGGAGCCGTTGTCGACGTAGGTACCCGTCCCGTTCTCGTCGCTCATTGCGATTTGGCCAAAGCTGTTGATCATGAGCTTGAACGAGTACTCGATGTCACCCGGACCGAGCGGGTCGAACCGGCCGTGTACGTGCAGCGCAACCCACGGATCCTCAGGCGTTCCCTCGGCGATGTCGGATGCGCCACCCCACAACGCGATGTTGACGGTGAGCAACCCGCGCGACATGTCTTCGCTGTTCGACGACTCGTCCAGCGTGAGCAGGATGAACCGGTTGACCGGCACGTTCGGGTGGTCGGAGCCAGTCCGCCCGACCAGCGCGGTGTTGTCGTGACTGACGTAGCCGGTCATCGCCACGGCGAGATCGTTGTCGTAGAACCCGCCTTCGGAATGGAACTTGATCACGTCGTGCTGGACGGACTGGCCGCCATGGGCGAACATCTCCGCCGGAAATTCCTTCGGGTAGTGGATGCTGCACGCCCCGACATTCACACCGGTGTCGCCCGACGGCACCGCCGCGGCGCTGCCGACGATGGCGCCCAGAACCGCCGCGCAACCTCGATGATCGCAATGGTTGAGACTGGTTCGGGCATAATTGGCCCCCTCTTCACGCTTCGCCGTGACCCTAGTACCGGCTGCCGCTGCGGGGCCGCCCGATCGGGCAACACTTCGAACCTTCTCACGATTGCTCGATCGGCGCGTAAAGCGAGCTGCTGCCGTCGTAGTGGTGCGTCAGGTTTGGGTGCCGCACATCGCCCCGCTCGGCGGGCACGCGGAGCTGTCCCGCCTCCGGCGCCGAGGAGGGTCAGAAGTCCGGCGTCCAATCGTGAGCCGACCAGCGCGAGGACGACGCTCGCTTGGCGCCAGACCGCGAGATCGCACGCCAGGTCCCGCCCGCCAAGCTCGCGCCTGACGTCGGCGACGGTGAATCCCACCAAAGCAACGTCGCCCTGCACAAGAGCATGCTCGAACTGCTCGACCGCCTCGGCCCGAGATCGTCCGCTGTCGGAAGCGGGTTGCCCCACCTCGACGGTCGAGCGCGACGGCGCCGATCGGCTTGCGCCACCGGGCCTGCGGCTCAGTTGAGTCCGCCTGGGCGCCTCCTGCCTATCTCATATCCGCGGCCGCCAATGCAACATCGGCGCGTCCGCAACCGCCGGCAGGGTGGCGATGGCGGAAACCCTGTAACCACCGGCCCCGACGACCACGCTGCGCGGTGTAGGGCGAAGCTCTTCAACGTTCGTCTCGACCGCCACATGGGTGGCGCGCTCCTGTCGAACTCGACCGAGCGATATAGGACTCTCGTGTCGCCCCACTTCGCCGGTCGCCGGATAGTCGTTCGTATCCGTTTGTAATACACTGGTTGCGTGGCTGAGCTGTTCGATCTCGATCAACTCGACGACGACGATCCGTTCGAGATCGACCGGCACACCTGTTCAAACACGCCGAATTCGGCATCGACGACATCTACGACGTGTGGCAATCCGACCCGCTCTTTTACCCGGCCAAGCCACCGGCGCATTGGCTGATGGTCGCCGCCGTTCACGGCGATGTCCTGGTGGTGCCGCTCGCACCGCCCGATTCGAATGACCCGACGAAGTGCCGGCCGATCGGCTGCTACATCGCCGCCAAGCACCTCGCTGATCGATACATGGAGGACCGATGACAAAGATGACCCGAGAAGAAGAGCACGACTTCTACGCCGACCCCGACAACCAGACCGCACAGGGCCCCGCCCGCCGCCGCAGCGCCAAGCTCACCGAATTGGTGCCGGTGCGATTCCCACCCGAGACCCTCGACAGGATCCGTGATGCCGCCGGCGCCGACGATCGATCGGTGTCGTCATGGATCCGACGCGCGGTTGATCACGAACTCGAACACGGCACACACGGCTCCGCCTGAGCCGGACCACCCGAACGAAGGCGTTACCCCGGCCTATTCTTTGGACAACTTTTCTTGAGACGGTGGGACCGTCAGTGAGACGCTCCGAGTACGAAAACCCTGGTGATGAGACGGTCAGGGTGCAGGTGAGCCCGTCGGAGGGGCTCGGACCAGAACTTGTAATGAAGATGTCGTGAGTTCGATTCTCACACCCGGCTAGATCGCCATCGCCATCGCCGGACCCGTCCGTCTGTGTCCGGCAAGCCCCTGATCGTTGCAGAACCGCGCCGTGTCGCTGGCGGTAACGGCGACCCTCACGCTGGACACTCGTACCTTGCCGGACCGGATCGAAAGCCACCGGTCCCTTACGAGCAAGGGAGGAAATCATGAGTCAATTTCCGAGGAGCAGACGAAGGGTTGCGACGATGATCGTTGCGATCGCTGCGCTCGCCACGTCGATCGGCACGCCGGTCGAGGCGGCAGGTTCGGACCACCCGATTTCTGGTGCGGTCGGGTGGACCTGCGCCAACTGGTTCACGTCGAGCAATCTCCGGTTCGTGTCCGTCGGAGGGTCGTCCGTCAAGGTCAACCTCTCGGGTACCGGTGTCGGTGGCGTGCAGTTCCGGGTGAAGAACGAGAACACGGGGGGCGTGTCGCTGACGGCGTTCATCCCACCGCTGAACTCCTGGACGACGCTGATCGGCAACTGGGCCGGGAGCACACCGTTCCGCAACCAGTTCCGCTGCGTCAACGGCGACCCGAACCACGGGAGCACCGACTTCAACGGCACCGAGCACTACTGAGCTCGAACCCCTCGTGTCGGCGTCTGGCCAACTCGGGGTGCCCGAGTTGGCCAGACCGACCGCACCACACACCCACACACACCAACCATCAGGATCTCCACCCAGCAGATGCAGAGGTACGAGTCATGCGACACCACTTCCTCCTCCTCATCGGCGCCATGATCGTGGCGCTGCCCGCTTGCTCGGCCAGCGCGGGTGCCGAGAGTTCGGACTATCAATCCGCCAACGACTCCCAGACCGAGTATCGGGCCGAAGCCGCGAAGCTGACCCTTCCCGTGGGCGCGGCGTTCCCTTCGACCGCACCGGGTTTGGCCGACAAGGCCGACGACGGCCAGACGGTGCTGTACCAGAAGGACATCGGCGCCCAGAAGGCTGATGCGTTCTGGTACTGCTCGTGGGCGAAGTACGCCATAGGTGCCACCGGCGATGAGCAGACGAAGGCCGTCGAGACGATGAAGGGTCTGCGCGATCTGGTCTTTTGGACCGACATCGACGACAACGGCGTCGCCCTGTTCACCACGCTGCAAGCAAAGGCCCAGCTCGGCGATCTCAGTGGCCTGCGCGAGTACGTCGGCGCCAACTGTCTGTGATGCGACGCGTACTGCGACTCCTCGGCTTCGTGGCCCTCGTCGCGGTCTCGGTCGCGGCGGGGTACGTGGCCCGCCAGAACCGAGCGGCACCGGAGGTCACGGCACTGAGCCGGCGCGGCGTCGAAACCATCAAACCCCAACGCAAGGACATCGTCGCCACGCTGGGCCTCGACGCGACGATCGTGGCGAACCCGCACTTCACGATCGTTGCTCCGCAGAGCGGCGTGCTGCACGAGACCAACGTAGCGGCGGGCGCACCCGCGGCGACCAGCGACAGCATCGCCTGGATCGAGGGTCACGGCATCGCGCCGATGGTCGGCGCAACGTTCGTCGATTGGTTGGTCGGCGACGCATCGGTGGTCTCCGAAGGCCTTCCGATCGCCGAGCTCTCCCTGGCCGGGTTCGCGGCCGAGGCGGTCGTGCCGCCGGAGGTCGCCTACCGCATCTTCTCCCACGACGTCTCGGCGCGAGCTGCGATCACCGATGGCCCCGGCCCGTTCGACTGCGCCGTGATGTCACTCCCATCGGCGCAGGCAACGCCGAGTGCGCCCGCCGACGAGACAGGTGGCGGCGTGCCCTTCCTGTGTGCCGTCCCGCAATCCGTGCGAGCGGTCGCCGGGGTTCAGGCGACGGTCGTCGTCGTCAGCGCCCGAGCGAGCGGCGTGATGACCCTGCCCGTCGAATCGGTGTCGGGCTCGGTCGACAGTGGCGAGGTCGACGTGGTCGATCACAGCGGCAACCTCACGCGCCGGCGCGTCACATTGGGCTTGACCGACGGTGTCGTGGTCGAGATCACGAGTGGTGTCGACGAGAGCGACACCGTCGCCCGCCAAGCTCCGCCGTTGAGCGCTCGGACCGCATCGGGATGACCGTTGCGCTGGAAGCCTCGGAGATCCGGCACGCCGTGGGCGGCGAAGATCGGCCGCTGCTCGACGATGTCAGCCTGATGATCCCAGCGGGATCGTTCGTGTCGATCACCGGCCGATCGGGGAGCGGGAAGTCGACGCTGCTGGCAATTCTGGGTTTGCTGCTGCGCCCCGACCGCGGCACCGTCGCCGTCGGCGGTTCGACGACGTCACCGTTGTCGGATGCCGGGCTGGCCAAGTTGCGCGGCCGATCGATCGGGTTCGTCTTTCAGAACTACTCGCTCGTGCGCAGCATGTCGGTCTGGCAGAACGTCGCGCTGCCGCTGCTGTCGAATCGCGAGCAC
>JAYVOI010000177.1:0-23080 GCA_043758005.1 Ilumatobacteraceae bacterium | reverse complement strand
AGCTAGACGCAACGTCCCGGCGTCGGAACGGGGGCCGTTCGGACTCTGGTACGTTGCGGTCGTTCGAGGGAATGGGAGGGGCCATGACCACTGGTTTGACGAGACGAACCTTCATCGAATTGGGTGCCGCCGGGGTCGTGGTGGTCGCAGTCGGAGGCGTCGGTGCTACCGCGTCGTCTGCTGCGGCGCGATCCGACGACGGCGACAAGCATCGTGACGAGTCTTTCGTCGAGAAGGACGTCGCCGAACTGCAGCGCTTGATGCGGAAGGCAAAGCTGTCGAGCCGCGACTTGACCGAGGGCTACCTCGACCGCATCGCGCAGCTGAACCCCACGTTGCACGCGATCATCGAGACGAACCCCGAGGCGATCAAGATCGCCAGACAGATGGACAAGGAGCGGCGCCGTGGGCACGTGCGCGGCCCGCTGCACGGCATCCCGGTGATCGTCAAGGACAACATCGCCACCGACGACAAGATGGAGACCACGGCCGGGTCGCTCGCGCTGGTCGGCAGTCGGGTTCCCGGTGACGCAGATCTCGTCGGTCAGCTCCGTGCCGCCGGCGCAGTCATCCTCGGTAAGGCGAACCTTTCCGAGTGGGCCAACTTCAGAGGATTCGGCTCGTTCAACGGCTGGAGCGCGCGCGGCGGCTTCACGCGCAACCCGTACGTACTGGATCTCGACCCGTGCGGGTCATCGTCGGGCTCGGCGGCCGCTGCCGCGGCCAGCCTCTGCGCCGTCGCCGTGGGCACCGAGACCGACGGATCGATCCTGTGCCCGTCCGGCGAACAGTCACTGGTCGGCATCAAGCCCACCGTCGGGCTCGTGTCGGGCAGCGGCATCATCCCGATCGCCCATTCGCAGGACACGGCCGGCCCGATGACCCGGTCCGTGCGCGACGCGGCGATCCTGCTCGACGCGATTCGGGTACCCGGCATGCAGGTGATGGGACGATCCGTTCCGCGCTCGTACACCGATTTCCTCGATCGCGGCGCGCTCGATGGAGCGAGGCTGGCCTACGACCACCGTTACGTCGAAGGCGACTTCGGCCCGGGCGACGATGCATCGCTCGTTGTTGTCGACGAGGTGCTCGATCGGTTGCGCAGCGCGGGCGCGGACGTCGTCGACGTCACGTCGATCGACCCGACGCTGCCCGACGCCAGCGGGCGAATCCCGTTCGACGACGAACTGACCGTGTTGCTGTTCGAGTTCAAGGTGCAGATCGCCGAGTACATGGCGCCATTGCGCCACACCGGCATGCGATCGCTGGCCGACCTGATCCAGTTCAACCTCGACCACTGTGACCAGGAGCTGCGGTTCTTCGGTCAAGAGATCTTCGAGTTGGCCGAGGCAACCAGCGGCGATCTGACCGACCCCGAGTACCTCGCCGCGAAAGCGACCAATCAGGGTTTCGGCAAGGACGTGATCGACGGGTTCCTCAGCCAGGGGTTCGACGCGATCATCACCCCGTCGTTCAGCTTCGGCACGTCGCCGGCCGCCGTCAGCGGCTACCCGAGCATGGCCGTCCCGGTTGGGTACACGCCGACCGGACGTCCGGTCGGCCTCTGGCTCGCTGCAGGGTTCATGCAGGAGCCGACGCTGATCCGTCTCGGGTTCGCAATCGAGCAACTCGTGCAGGCACGTGTTGCACCCACACTCAGCGGCACCGTTCCCCCCGAGCCGCCTCGGTTCGCCGGCTGCCCGACCACCACAGCGGCCACCGTGTCGCCGTCCGCGGCATCCCACCGTGCACACTTGGAGTCCCACCCTCGGCACTGGTGATTGGCACAACGTCGCCCGGGCCGCTGGTGGCTCAGTAGTGCGGAGGGGTGATGACCCAGAGAACCTTCGTCGGGGTGTCGGTCCGGTTGGCA
The DNA here is from genome assembly GCA_043758005.1 of Ilumatobacteraceae bacterium. Taxonomy (GTDB): domain Bacteria; phylum Actinomycetota; class Acidimicrobiia; order Acidimicrobiales; family Ilumatobacteraceae; genus JAENVT01. Next base: position 21,207 of record JAYVOI010000177.1, on the reverse strand, counting down.
CACCGATGCCGTTGGGTGCTGGCGAAGGCGAAGCTGTCGCCTGCATCGAGTTGGATGTGCACGTCGTCCACCCACAGATCCAGCGATCCGGTGAGGACCACCCCGGCCTCGGCGCCATCGTGCGAGTAGTTGTCGCTGTCGGCTCCCGGGGCGATCGTGCTGATCAACATCTCGAGTGGGCCGGTCAGGTTCGGCGAGAGCAGCTCCTCGGTGATTCCCAAGCCGGTGAACGTCAGCCGCGGCCGATCCGCCGCTCGCACGACGATGTCGCGCTCTTCGGCGGGGCCCAGCTTGCCGGCGCGGAAGAACCAGTTCATGTGGATGCCAAAGACGTCGCAGATCGCCTTGAGCACGCCGATGGGCAGTCGTGTTCGGTTTCGCTCGATCTCGCTGAGGTAGCCGATGGAGATGCCTGCGCCGGCGGCGACCTCTTTCAGCGTCAGGCCGTGGGCCTTGCGGAGTCCGCGGATCTCCTCGCCGATCTCCGCTGACGGATCGAAGTCCGTGCCGGCGGCCGGTTCACGGAGCTCGCTCGCGGTGTGCAGGGGTCGAAAGGCCATGGGTCAGGCCTTCACTCGAAGGCTCTTCGGGTCGTACCACGGCTGCAAGGAGACAACAGCGGGTAGCCGTTCACCGGCGACCTCGAGCTCGTACGTTCCGGAGTTGGCATACGCGGCATCAACGATTCCGTCCGGGTTGGCGACGTAGCCCATCGCCAGCGACCGCTGCAGGGTGTGGCCCCACATTCCCGAGCTGGTCTCGCCGACGATCGAACCATCGCGCCAGATCGGCTCGTTGTGATAGAGCAGCTTGTCGGAGTCGACCAGGGCGAGCTGCACGAGACGCCGCGACACACCCAGCTCGCGCTGGCGCACGAGCGCCTCGTTGCCGATGAACCCACCGGGCTTGTTCCACGCCACCGCGAAACCGAGGCCGGCCTCGAGGGGAGTGTCGTCGGGAGTGATGTCGTGGCCCCAATGCCGGTAGCCCTTCTCCATGCGGAGCGAGTTGAGAGCGTGGTAGCCGGCGAGCCGCGGGCTGGGATTGTCGCCGACTCGGGTGAGCACGTCGAAGACGCCGGCAGCGAACTCGACCGGAACGTAGATCTCCCAACCGAGCTCGCCGACGTAGGTGATGCGGCTGGCGCGCACACGGGCATACCCGAGGTCCATCTCCTGCGAGGTACCGAACGGGAACGCCTCGCTGGACAGATCGGATGGCGTCAGCGCCTGCAGGAACGTGCGCGAGTTGGGACCCATCACGCTGAACACCGCTGCGCCTGACGTGACGTCGACGGCAATCGCTCGGTCGTTTGCGCCGATGTGGTCCTTCAGCCAGTGGAAGTCGCGCACCTGAGTCGCCGCGGCGGTGACGATCATGAACCGGTCGTGCGTCTCGCGCGTCACCGTGAGGTCAGCCTCGATTCCGCCGTTGTCGTTCAGCCACTGCGTGTAGACGATCTTGCCGATCGGTACCGCGACGTCGTTTGCGCAGATCTGGTTGAGGACGCGCTCGGCATCAGGCCCTTCCAGAGAGAACTTGGCGAACGACGTCTGGTCGAACAATCCGACGTCGGTGCGTACAGCGCGATGTTCTTCGGCAGAGAACTCGAACCAGTTCTGTCGCCCGTAGCTGTACTCGTACGACGGCGTCACTCCGTCGGGCGCGAACCAGTTGGCGCGTTCCCAGCCGGCGGTCTCGCCGAAGCAGGCACCGCTCGACGCGAGGCGATCATGGACCGGCGAGCGCCGGACCCCGCGCGCTGTCTCCGGCTGGCGATACGGCCAATGCATCGCGTACAGCAACCCCAGTGACTCGACCGTTCGGTCGTGCAGGTATGACCGGTTTGCCTGGAACGGCATCACGCGTCGCACATCGACATCCCACAGATCCATCGGTGGGCGCCCGTCGACGATCCAGTCGGCAAGCACCTTGCCGGCACCACCAGCCGATTGGATGCCGATCGAGTTGAACCCGGCGGCGACGAACAGTCCCCGCACGTCCGGCGACTCGCCGAGGAGATAGCGGTCGTCGGGTGTGAACGACTCGGGACCGTTGAAGAACAGCCGAATGCCGGCCTCGGCGAGCAACGGCATGCGGTGCACGGCGGCGGCCACGAGCGGTTCGATGTGTTCGAGGTCGGGCGGCAGCGAATCGAAGCAGAACGATTCGGGGATCGAACCCATGCCCCACGGTTTGGCGACCGGCTCGAACCACCCGACCAGCAGGTTGCCGGCGTCCTCCTTGAAGTATCCGCAGCCGTCCGGATCGCGAAGCACTGGCATGGTCGGCGACAACGCGTCGACGTGCTCGGTGACGATGTAGAAGTGCTCTGCGGCATGAAGCGGGACAACTGCGCCGGCGGCGTCGCCGAGCTCTCGGGCCCACATGCCGGCACAGTTGACGACGGCGTCTGCGCGGATGTCTCCAGAGTCCGTTGCCACACCGATCGCCCGGCCGCCCTCCACGATGATTCGTTCGACCTTGACGTTCTCGATGATCTTCACGCCCCTCGCTTTCGCTCCTTTGGCGAGCGCCCGCGTGGTGTCGATCGGGTTCGTCTGGCCATCGTTGGGCAGCAGCACTCCGCCGACGAGGTCGTCGACACGGGCGAGAGGTACGAGGTCGTGGATGTCGCCTCGGGTGATCACCTCGACGTCGAGGCCGAACACGCGGGCCATCGACGCGCCACGCTTGAGCTCCTCGAACCGTTCCTCGTTGGTGGCCACAGCAAGGGAACCGCGCTGCATGAATCCAGTCGCCTGCTCGGTCTCGCTCTCGAGGGTCGCGAACAGGTCGGTGGTGTACCGGGCGAGACGGGTCAGGTTTCGGGTGGCCCGCAGTTGGCCGACCAGACCGGCTGCGTGCCACGTCGTGCCGCAGGTCAACTGCCTGCGCTCCAGCAACACCACATCCGTGCAGCCGCGTGCGGCGAGGTGATAGGCCACGCTGCACCCGACGATGCCGCCACCGACGATGACGACGCGGGCGTGGCTGGGAAGCGTGACCATGGGACTCCAGTTCGAATGCTGTGAAATTCCTGTCTACTATTTCACAGATGAGCGATCGTGCCCAGGTTGGTCGTGCCCAGGTCGTGATCATCGGTGGCGGCATCGCCGGCGTCAGCGCCGCGTACCACCTGTGCGTGCGTGGTTGGACCGATGTGGTCCTGCTCGAGCGCGACGAGTTGACGTCGGGATCCACGTGGCATGCGGCAGGAAACGTGCCGACGTTCTCGACCGGCTGGAGCGTCATGCGATTGCAGCAGTACTCCGCCGATCTGTATCGCCGGCTCGCGCAGGAGGCGGAGCCTCCGCTGAGCTACCACGTCACCGGTTCCGTTCGTCTCGCCCACACCCGCGAGCGGATGGCCGAGTTCACGCACATCGCCTCGATGGCGCGGGCCAACGGAATGGAGTACGCAGTGTTGTCCCCGGCCGAGCTCGTCGAGCGCTACCCGCTGGCGCGAAGCAACGGCCTCGTCGGGGCGCTGTGGGATCCGCTCGACGGCGACATCGACCCCTCGCAAGTGACGCACGCTCTCGCAGCCGCGGCACGAGGCATGGGTTGTCGGATCCAACGAGGCCAGCGAGTCACTGGGCTCGAGCAGAAGCCGAACCACGACTGGCTCGTCAGCACACCGCACGGCGACATCGAATGTGAGATCGTCCTCAACGCGGCCGGCTACCGCGCCGGGGAGGTCATGGCACTGCTCGGGCGCAACCTGCCGATCGTCAGCCTCTCGCACCAGTACCTCGTGACGGAAGAGATCCCGGAGCTGGCAGCACTGGCCACACCGGTGCCGTTGTTGCGCGATCCCGACGCCTCGTACTACCTCCGCCAGGAACGCAATGGATACATCCTCGGTCCGTACGAATGGCAGGCCACACCGATGTGGCTGAACGGCATCCCCGACGAGTTCGCCAACATGCTCTGGCCGGCCGACCTCGATCGCCTGGAGCAGCAGATCCTCGATGCCGGCGAGCGCGTGCCCGTGCTCGCCGATGCCGGTATCACCCGGGTCATCAACGGCCCCATTCCGTATTCGCCCGACGGGAATCCCTACCTCGGGCCGGAACGAGGCCTGCGCAACTTCTTCCACTGCAACACGTTCAGCTTCGGCATCGCTCAAGGCCCGGGCGCGGGGATGGCCATCGCCGACTGGATCATCGACGGCCAACCCCCGTTCGACATCTGGTCGGTAGACAGGCGTCGCTTCAAGGAGTACGCCACGTTCGACTACACCGTCGCCAAGGCGGTCGAGGTCTACCAGAACGAGTACGCGGTTGGCTTCCCGTTCGAGGAGCGGCCGGCCGGACGTCCTGCTTACACATCGCCGCTGTATGAAACCTTGTCGGCCAAGGGTGCTTCCTTCGGCGCGCGCGGTGGTTGGGAGCGGCCCATCTACGTCGATACCGACGCGGTGGTCACCGACCACACGTTGACGCAGTTCCGGACCAACGGCTGGCGCTCTGTGGTGGCCGACGAGGTCGCCGCCTCTCGCAACCGCGTCGCCCTGCTGGACCTTCCCGGCTTCACCAAGTTCGAGATCCACGGCCCGGGTGCCACCATGTATCTCGACGGGCTCGTGTGCTCGAAGCTGCCACGGCTCGGTCGCCTCGGCCTCGTGTACGCGCTGACCCGCACTGGCACCGTGCTCAGTGAGTTCACCGTCACGCGTCTCGGGGATGACCACTTCTATGTGGTTGGTGCGGCCAGCGCCGAGTGGCACGACCTCGACATGCTGGAAGCCGCCCTTCCGGCCGACGGGTCCGTCACCATCGTCAACCGAACGCACCAGCTCGGCACTCTGGTGATCATCGGACCTCGATCGCGCGACGTGCTCCGCGAGATCACCAGCACCCCGCTGGACAACGCCTCGTTTCCGTGGTTGTCGTGTCGCGACATCGCGACCGCCGCCGGAACAGTTCGCACGCTCCGTGTCAGCTACGTGGGCGCGCTCGGTTGGGAGTTGCACGCGGCGACCGATCAACTCGTTGCGCTGTACGACCTGCTGTGGGCGGCGGGGAAGCAGCACGGGATTCGCGACATCGGCATCTATGCGGTCGACAGCATGCGTCTCGACAAGTGCTATCGCTCGTGGAAGACCGACCTGGAGATCGGCTTCTCGCCGCTCGATGCCTCGCTCGATCGATTCGTCGACTTCACCAAGGACCACTTCGTCGGCCGGGACGCGCTCGTGGCCGAACGAGTCCGTGGGCCGCGCTACCGCTTCGTGCCGCTCACGCTCGATCAACCCGGCATCGCCGACGCTCCGGCGAACTCGTCGATCTTTCGCAACGGCGAGCGGGTCGGAATCGTGACCTCCGCCGGCTGGAGCTTCACGCTCGATTGCAGCATCGCGCTGGGGTACGTCACTCCCTCCCACTCCTCGTCCGGCACGACCCTGCAGATCGAGATCTTCGGAGAGCGCGTCGACGCGACCGTTCGCTCCGAGCCGCTGTACGACGCCGGCAACTCCGCTCCCCGCGCCTAGGGCACGCCTAGGGCGCGCCGTTCGGCGTCGGAGTCTGTGTCACCCAAACGCACGAACCCAGGCGGTTGCCATGGAAGTGCGTACGTTCAGAGCAGACAGGGTGCGCCGAACGTACGCACTTCCTCGATGGCGGGGTGTGTACCGAACCGATCTGCACCTCAGTTCCGGCGGGACTGTAGGACCACTCAAGCTTGGTGACCGATATCCCCCCGTTTGGTGAGTTGTGGGTCACTGTGGGGAAGAATGGTTGACATTGGGGCATTTCGGGATACATAATGGCGGCCAGTGGGGAGTGTGGGCGTCCGTACCTATCTCCGCGTCGAGGCAGGTCGACCAAGTTGAGAGGTGGTGAGGCGCGAGGTGATGTTCGTTGGGGCGCATGAGCGCCAGCTCGACGACAAGGGCAGAGTGGCCCTGCCTGCGACCTATCGCGCCCATCTCGGCGAGCACTGCTATCTGGTGAAGGGCACCGACAAGTGCGTCGAAGTGGTGCCGTCCGAGGCGTTCGAGCAATTCGGTCGGGAGCTGATCGCCAAGGTCGAGCGCGGTGACCTGACCCTCAACCGGCAACGAGCGATCGCCTCGAGCGCCGTGCTGGTCGGCCTCGACAAGCAGGGCCGCATCAACGTCGACGAAAAGCTGCGCGACTACGCCGATCTCTCGCTCGAGAGCCAGGTCGTCGTCGCCGGAAACCTGATCCGGCTGGAGATCTGGTCGCCGGAGCGGTACGCCCGCATCGACGCAGAAGGAACCGACGACATCGCCGGAGATCCGGCGTGAACGGCAATGACACACGCCGATCCACAGGTCTCACAGAACGAACGTTCACAGAAAGGAGCAAGGCAACGAATTGACCGACGACACGGATCATCCGATCCGTTCGCTCATCTGCAGTCTTCCGGTCTGCAAGATGGACAGCCCCTACTCCGCCCGCTTCCGTCTCGTTTGACCGGGGAGACATCCCGGCGACACCCGCGGACCGGGGGACTGCAGATGAGCGAACGACATCGCGATGGTGTGCGATGACCGAACCCTTCCACCACCAACCGGTGATGGTCGACGAGATCACCAAGGTGTTCGAGCAGGTGCCGGCCGGAGTGTTGCTCGACGCAACGCTCGGCGGCGGAGGCCATGCTGAGCGTCTGCTCGAGCAGTACGAGCGGCTCAGGATCCTCGGGCTCGACCGCGATGAGCTCGCACTCGGCGCCGCCCGCCAACGGTTGGCCCGCTTCGGGGACCGGCTGATGGTTCATCAGTGTCGATTCGACCGCCTGGAAGACGCCATGGAAGCTTTCTCAGTAGACAGCCTGTCGGGTGCATTGTTCGACCTCGGTGTCAGCTCGCCCCAACTCGACCAAGCCGGGCGTGGGTTCTCCTACCGCCACGAGGCCGATCTCGACATGCGCATGGACCAGACGCAGACGTGGACGGCAGCCGACGTCGTCAACGGATATCCCGTCGAGCAGCTGACCCGCATCCTGCAGCAGTACGGCGACGAGCGCTTTGCGCGCCGCATCTCCAACGCCATCGTCGCCTCCCGCCCGATCGAGACCACCACCGAGCTCGCCTCGATCGTGGTCGCAGCAATTCCTGCTCCGGCGCGACGCACCGGGGGGCACCCGGCGAAGCGCACGTTCCAAGCAATCCGCATCGAGGTCAATGGCGAGCTCGACGCACTCGCGCCGGCGCTCGACGCAGCGATCAACCGCACCGACCAGGGCGGGCGCGTCGCTGTGTTGTCGTACCACTCGGGTGAGGATCGAATCGTCAAGGAGCGCATGCGCTTCGCGGTGACCGGAGGGTGCGAATGCCCGCCCGAATTGCCGTGCGTCTGCGACGCAGTGCAGACCGTGCGAATCGTGCGGGGTGTGCCACGCACGCCCAACAAGATCGAGCAGGAAGAGAACCGTCGCGCCTCGAGCGCTCGCTTGCGAGTGGTCGAGCGAATCGCCGATACGCCCCGGCGCGGCACGGTCGGCTGATCAGTGGCAACTGTCCTGCGATCCGAGCGACTGGGGATCGTACGCGACCGTGTGCACTCCGACGGGGGTGTGATGGCCCGTCCGATGATCCGTACGACGCGCGGCGTCGTCGCCGATCCACGTCCGCAACTCACCGTGGTGCCGAGGCGCCGCCGGAATGCGCGGCTCGTTGCTGTCGCGGCCTTCTTCGCCACGTCGCTGATGCTCGGCGCGGCCGCATTCCAGACGCAGCTGGCGCGCCGGCAGGTCGACCTCGATCGCGTTGATCGTCAGATCCGTACAGCGCACAATGACTTCAACGACCTTCGTAGCCAGCGTGCCGAGCTGCGCTCGCCCGCACGCCTGGTTGCCAGCGGGTCCGCACTCGGCATGACGTCGGCCTCCAAGACCGATTTCATCGACATCTCGCCCGAGGTCATCGCCGAGGTGCAGCAGAGCGCAGGCGGGGTCTTCGACCCCGGGGCCGAGGCTCGCGACCCGGTCTTCGAAGAGTTCAAGATCGTCAAGTCAGTCGCAGGCGGATAGGTCGAAAAATCATGAGGGACGTGAATCATCCGGCTGGCTCGCGCAGCCACCATCGACAGCGACCGGGCAGACCCGAGTCGGTCCGACGCGTGCCGACGCCACTGCCGGCCCGGCTCTCGCTCGGGTCTCACGCCGCCACCCATCGGTCCGCACCACCACGATCACCGGTGCCGCGCGGACCGCAACCCAAGGGCGTGAACAAGCACGGGCGACGGACCCCCCCGACGTCAGCCCGTCGCGTCGCCGCCCCGCCACCACGGCGTGCTGCTCGCGACCGGCGACAGAGCAACGGCCAGGCTCTGCGCAAGCGAGCGGTCTCGCCGCGCCGGACGCGCATCTATCGAGCTGGGCAGTCGTCGCGGCGGCTCGTTGCGGTGTTCGTGATCGCGGCCGTGCTGTTCCTGGCGGTGCTGGCCCGTGTCACCTTGCTGCAGACCGTGCAGGCCGATGCGTTACGTTCGGCGGGCAAGTCGCAACGCACGACCGAGCAGCGGCTGAAGGCACACCGCGGCACGATCTTCGATCGCGACGGCGCCGATCTGGCGTTATCGGTCCCGGCGCGCACGGTCATCGCCAACCCGAAGCTCGTGCTCGACCCTGCGGGCACTGTTCGCACACTGACCGCGTTGTTGCAGTTGCCGCCGGCGAAGCAACTGTCGTTGACCGAGGCGTTCACGGCGAAGAAGAACTCGTTCGTCTACGTCGCTCGCCAGATCGAGCCGCAGCTGGCCGACACCGTCACATCGCTCCGGCTGGCGGGTGTCTCGTCGATCAGTGAGGACAAGCGGATCCTTCCGAGCGGCGATGTCGGACGTAGCGTCGTCGGTCGCACGGACCCCGACCTCGAGGGCACTGGCGGGCTGGAGCAGGAGTACAACGACATCCTTCGCGGCACCGACGGCGAACAGTCGAAGGAACACGATCGCAAGTTCCGATCCATCGTCGGCGGCGACGAGACCGTTTCGCCGATCCCTGGATCCGACATCGTCGTCACCCTGGATCGCGGCTTGCAATATCAGGTCGAGAACGCATTGCTGAAGCGGATCGAGGAACTGAAGGCTGTCGGCGGCACGGCGATCGTGATGGGTGTGCACTCCGGCGATGTCTATGCGAGCGCGAACGTTCGGCGAACCAGCGACGGCACGGCCGAGATCACCTCGGCCAACCTTGCCGCCACCGACGCCCACGAGCCGGGATCGGTCGCCAAGGTGTTCAGCCTGTCGGCTGCGGTCAACGAAGGTCTCGCCACACCCGAGACCACGATCAGCGTTCCCGGGTTCTTGACGTACCGACCGATCAACAAGAGCGACGAGAAGTGGAAGTTCAAGATTCGCGACGCCGAGCCGCACAACGAAGAGCAGATGAGTCTCCGCGACATCATCGTCCACTCGTCGAACATCGGCACCGTACTGATCACCGAGGGTCTCGGCACGCTGAAGTTCGGCGACTACCTCCATCAGTTCGGGTTCGGCTCGACCACCGGCCTCGGCCTGCCGGGCGAGAGCTCCGGCATCATGAAGCCGGCCGCCGATTGGCAGGCCACGGAGAAGGTCACGCCTCGCTACGGCTACGGCTACGCGGCCACGTCGTTGCAGCTCGCGGCAGCGGTCAACACCATTGCGAACGGCGGCGTCTACGTGGCCCCTCGACTCGTCCTGTCGACGATCGACTCCAAGGGGCAGACGCATGACGCGCCGCCATCGCCATCACATGAGGTCGTGACGCCGCAAACTGCGGCCACAATGACGTCGATGATGAAAGACGTCGTCTGCTACGGCACGGCGAAGTACGCGAAGGTGCCGGGCATGTCGGTGGCCGGCAAGACCGGTACGGCGCTGTTGAAGCCGACCGCCGACCCTGCGCAGAAGGCGGTACAACCGGCAGCGGACCCGACGACCGACGCCGCGAATGCGAGTGGCGAGATCAACCCTCCGGCCAACACCGACTATCAGGCCGATGATGGCACCAAGGAGTACTTCTCCACGTTCGTCGGCTACTTCCCGGCCGACAACCCGCAAGTCACGATCCTGGTGTCGATCGACCGGCCGGACCCGACCAGTCAGGACCGCCTCGGTGGCAAGGCGGCCGGTCCATTGTTCGCGACCCTGGCGACCATCGCCATGCATGAATTGAGAGTCAGCCCCTCACCGAACGACAACGGCTGCCAAGACAGCGCAGGATGACGCCGATGGCTCGCATGCTTCGCGAGGTCGTCGAGCAGGCGGGACTGGACCGGGTCGTCGTTCACGGCGACGACCTCATCGACGTGGTCGCAGTCGACTTCGACTCGCGGCGCGTGCGGCAGGGTTCGCTGTTCTGTTGCCTCAGAGGTGCGAAGTCCGACGGGCACGAATTTGCCTCCGTCGCGCGTGACGCAGGTGCCACGGCGCTGCTCGTGGATCACCGCCTCGACGTCGACCTGACACAGATCGTGGTGCCCGACACTCGTGTGGCGATGGGTCTGCTGGCCGCCAGTTTCTTCCATCACCCGGGACGCTCGTTGACGCTCGTCGGGATCACAGGCACCAACGGGAAGACCACGACGACCAGCCTGATCGCCTCGGTCCTCTCCGCGGACGGACGAGCCTCGGGGATGATCGGGACCCTGACCGGGGCTCATACCACGCCGGAATCACCGGACCTTCAAGCCCGGCTCGCTGAGTACGTCGAGCAGGGCCTCGTTGCCGTGGTCATCGAAGTCTCGTCGCACGCTCTCGAGTTGCGACGCGTCGCCGGCTGCCACTTCGACGTGGCGGTGTTCACCAACCTCGGTCGCGACCACCTCGATCTGCATGGCACGCAGGAGCGGTACTTCGCCGCGAAGGCCCGACTCTTCCAACCTGGTCTGGCGAGCGTCGCGGTCGTCAACACCGACGATCTGCACGGTCGCTTGCTGATGGACGTCGGTGCCATCCCGACACACGGTTTCGGCTTCGGCGATGTGACCGACGTCGAGGTCACCGCGACGGATCACAGCTACACGTGGCGCGGCGAGCGCATCGAGGTGCCGATCGGCGGTGACTTCAACGTGATGAACAGCCTGGCTGCGGCGACCGCGTGTGCACAGTTGGGCATCGAACCGGCCACCATCAGAGTCGGGCTCCACGATGCTGCACCGGTCCCCGGTCGGTTCGAGGCCGTGAAGGCCGGTCAACCGTTCGCCGTCATCGTCGATTACGCGCACACGCCGGACGGGTTGGAGCAAGCCATTGGCGCGGCGCGTCGCGTTGCCGGCGACGGCGACGTGCACGTCGTCTTCGGTTGCGGTGGGGACCGGGATCGCGACAAGCGCCCATTGATGGGTGCGGTTGCGGCGCGGTTGGCGGATCACGTGGTGATCACCTCCGACAACCCCCGCTCGGAAGACCCGCTCGCGATCATCAATGCCACGTTCGAGGGGGTCGCCCCCGACTACCGTGGCCGCGTTGTGATGGAACCAGATCGCCGACGGGCCATAGAGATCGCCGTTCGCCGGGCGCGCACGGGAGATGTCGTGTTGATCGCCGGCAAGGGTCACGAGCAGACCCAGACGATCGGTGACATGGTGCTGGATCTCGACGACCGGGCAGTCGCCCGCGAACTCCTGGAAGCCCTCCGATGATCGCCGTCATGATCGCCGGCGCGACAGCGATGATCCTGTCGTTGGCGGGCACGCGGTACCTCATCACCTTCTTCCGCAACCGTGGCAAAGGCCAACCGATCCTCGGCAAGGAGGATCGCGGCCCCGAGCACCACATGCACAAGCAGGGGACTCCGACGATGGGTGGCCTGGCCATCGTCGTCTCCGCCTTCCTCGGCTGGGTTGTCGCCCACTTCCGCCACGGACTCGTCTTCTCCAACCAGGCGGTCATCGCCTGGGTCGGCATCCTGGTGCTCTCGTGCATCGGTTTTCTCGACGACTACATCAAGGTCAACAAGTCGCACAACCGTGGCATCTTCTGGAAGAAGAAGAGCTACATCACGCTGGCGATCTCGATGGGGATTGCCTGGTGGCTCGTCACGGCAACCAAGGTCAGCGAGACGATCTCGTTCACGCGCTACAACTGGCCCGGATGGCATGTGCCGTGGCCGGTGTGGGTCGTGTTCGCGGGCGTCACGATCTGGAGCACGTCCAACGCCGTCAACGTCACCGATGGCCTCGACGGCCTCGCCGCTGGGGCGGGCCTGCTCGCGTTCCTTGCCTTCACGATCATCGCCTACTGGGCGTTCCGTAACCCGGAGATCTACGGAGTCACGACCACGTTGGTTCCCGGCAAGGGCGTGGTCAACCCACTCGACCTCGCCGCGCTCGCTGCGGCGTTTGCGGGTGCGTGCGGGGGGTTCCTCTGGTTCAACGCGGCACCGGCGCGCATCATCATGGGTGACGTGGGCGCCTTGGCAATCGGCACCGCGCTCGCGTTGCTGGCCTTGACCACCGACACCCAGATCCTGCTCGTGCTGATCTGCGGCATCAACGTCGTCGAGGCCGGCTCCGTCGCCATCCAGATGCTGGTGTTCAAGGCATCGGGTCGCAAGCGGCGACTCTTCCGCATGTCGCCGATCCATCACCACTTCGAGTTGCTCGGCTGGCCGGAGACGACCGTGATCATCCGCTTCTGGCTGATCGCCGGCGTCTGCGTGGCCACGGCCCTGGCCATCTACATCGGCGATTTCACACGCCTGGAACTGCGCCGATGACCACGACAGCGCTCGTGTACGGGATGGCCATCACCGGTCACGCGGTGGCACGCGCCCTCCACGATCGTGGGGTGGAGGTGCTGGTTGCCGACGACGTGGCGACCGAGGCCAAGATCGCCGCCGCTGCCGAGGTCGGGTCCGAGCTGGTCGAGCGTCCGGACGCTGCCACGCTCGATGCATTGGTCGCCCGGGCCGACATCGTCTGCCCGGCACCCGGGGTCGCCGAGACGCACCCGGTCATCGAGGCAGCGCTTCGTCATGGCAGGCCGATTCGCAGCGAACTCGACCTTGCGTACGAGTGGGAGCAGCAGCGTGATGGCGGACCACGACCGATGCTCGCCGTGACGGGAACCGATGGCAAGACGACCACCACGATGATGGCTGCGGCCATGTTGCGATGCGCCGGACTGAAGGTCGCCGCGGTCGGCAACACCGAACTGCCGCTGATCGCCGCGCTCGACACCGACGTCGACGCGTTCGTCGTCGAGTGCAGCAGCTTCCGGCTCAACTGGATCGATCACTTCCGAAGCGAGGCGTCGGTCTGGTTGAACCTGGCGCCGGACCACCAGAACTGGCACGTGTCTATGGCGGCCTACGAACAAGCCAAGACCCGCATGTGGCGTCACAATCGGCCGAGCGATGTCGCGGTCGGATACGCCGCCGACCCGGTCGTGATGCGCAACCTGATGACCGTTGCCGGCCGCACGTTGAGCTTCGGTACCGACACCGCCGACTATCGCCTGGTCGGCTCGCAACTGACAGGCCCGGCCGGCCCGTTCGCCGAGCGAGCCACCATGACACGCGATCTCCCGCACGACGTCAGCAACGCCCTCGCCGCAGCCGCAATCGCGATCGAGTCCGGTCTCGCCGGCAAGGATGCCGTTGCCGAGGCTCTGGCCACATTCGAGCATCCGCCGCATCGAATCGAACCGATCGGCGAGTTCGCCGGCGCCCGGTGGTTCAACGACTCCAAGGCGACCACCCCTCACGCCTCGATCACGGCCATCCGCGGTTTCACCAACGTGGTGCTGCTGGCGGGCGGTCGCAACAAGGGACTCGACCTGGCCAGCATGGCGGGGGAGCACGATCGGGTGAAAGCGGTCGTCGCGCTCGGTGAATCCGCGCCGATCATCCGCGACGCGTTCGCCCCCTGGTGTCCGGTGGTGGAGGTCACCACGATGAGCGCCGCGGTTGCTGCAGCGGCGAGGTTCGCTACCGCTGGTGACACCGTGCTGCTGTCGCCGGCGTGCGCCAGCTTCGACTGGTACCCCGACGGCGGCTACCCCGCACGCGGCGACGATTTCAAGCGATTGGTCCACGACTACTTCGAGGCGGGTGCAGCATGAGCTCATCGACCACTGTGATCGGTGACCGGCGAAGACAGGCGCTCGAACGGGCCGCTGCGTTGCGCCGGCACCCGACCCGCCGCATGGCGTCGAAGCCGGTCGGGCCGCCGACCGTTGCGTTCTATGCAATCGCCGTCGTCGTGGCCGTCTTCGTCATGCTCGGCCTGGTGATGGTGCTGTCGGCCTCGTCGATCAACCAGTTCCATCAGGGGCTGTCGCCGTACCGGATCTTCAACAAGCAGGTGATGTGGGCAGCCCTCGGGCTGGTCGGCCTGTACATCGGCATGCGTGTGCCGTACCACTTCTGGCGTCGTTTGGTGCTGCCGGCATTGGTGCTGTCGTGCGGGATGATGCTGCTTCCGTTCATCCCCGGCATCGGTGATCGCGTCAACGACGCCAACGCATGGGTGTCGATCGGCCCGTTCTCGCTGCAGCCGTCGGAGTTCTTGAAGCTCTCGGTGCTGCTCTACTGCGCCAACCTGCTGGCGAAGCGCAGAGACGAGATGGCCAACCCATCGCGCACGCTCATCCCGGTGATGATCGTTGCGATCGTCGGCGCCGGGTTGTGCCTGGTGCAGAGCGACCTCGGCTCGGCGATCGTGCTGGCGTCGATCGTGTTCGTCGTGGCCTTCATCGCCGGTGCGCCACTGCGTCCAATGGCGGCTGCGGCGGGGATGAGCGCCGTCGGCGCCCTCGCGTTCGTCGTCTCCAGTCCACGCCGTCAAGCACGATTCACCGCCTTCCTCGACATCGCGGCACACAAGGACCACCTCAGCTACCAGACCTACCAGGCGATGATCGCGCTTGCCCAGGGCGGCCTCGCCGGGGAGGGCGTCGGCCAGGGCAAGAACAAGCTCGGCGACTTCTTGCCGCTGGCGCACAGCGACTTCATCTTTGCGGTCGTCGCCGAGGAGTTGGGGCTGATCGGCGTGGTTGCCGTGCTCGGCGGGTTCCTCATCCTGGCCTACGCAGGCGTGCAAGTCGCGCTGGCGACGCAGGACCGGTTCGCCAGCCTGTTGGCGGGTGGCATCGTCATCTGGTTCGTGGTGCAGACGATCATCAACGTCGGTGGCGTCACCGGGATGATGCCGGTCACCGGCCTGACTCTGCCGTTCTTCTCTGCCGGTGGCAGTTCCCTCTTCGTCACGATGACCGCAGCCGGTCTGCTGCTCAACGTGGCCCGCAACGTGAGGTGACTGTGTCATGACCAATCCCGGCGTCACCTTCGCGGTGGTGACGGGTGGCGGTACTTCGGGGCATGTGCTTGCTGCACTCGCCGTGGCCGATGCACTCGTCGCCCGCGGCCACGACCGTCGTGCGATCCACTACGTCGGCACGACGCGTGGTGTCGAGCGCCGGTTGCTGCCCCCGACCGGGTACGACCACACGCTGCTCGATGTCGTCGGGCTGCAGCGGTCCCTCTCGGTCCGCAACCTGGCGTTCGCTCCCAAGCTCCTCCGGGCGACGTGGCAGGCACGAAAGCTGATTCGCACGTTGTCGCCACAGGTCGTGGTCAACGTCGGCGGGTATGCCAGCGCGCCGGCGACCATCGCTGCGATGCTGTGCCGCGTGCCGATCGTGGTGGTGAGTTACGACCGTCGGCCCGGCCTGGTCTCCAGGCTGGTGGCGCGGCGCGCCGCCGCATGCGCGGTGGCCTTCGATGGGTCGACACTGCCTCGGGCGCATCTCACCGGAGCACCGGTGCGCCAGGAGATCATCGCCGTTGATCGCGAGAGGGATCGCCATGATGCCCGGACCCAACTCGACCTGCCGCACGACCGGTTCGTCGTTGCCGTCGTCGGCGGCTCGCTCGGTGCGACCCGGCTCAACGAGGTGACCACGGAAGCGGTGGAGCTCCTCTCCGAGCGGCACGATCTCGCCGTGTACCACATCGTCGGCGACCGCAATCTGGCTGATGCCGCGCCCGGTCGCGACGGTGACGCGGGCATCATGTATCGAGTGCGTGGATACGAGGACCGAATGCCGCTCGTGTATGCCGCAGCCAATCTGATGATGACCAGGGCGGGTGCAGCAACGATCGCCGAACTTGCTGTTGTCGGCATGCCGGCGCTGATCGTCCCGTGGCCCGGCGCTGCAGAGAACCACCAGGTTGAGAATGCCCGTGAGCTCAGCGGCGGCGGCGGTGCAATCCTGATCGAGGAGCACGACCTCACTGCGCAGCGTCTGTCCGCAGAGATCGCCGCCCTCGCCGCGGAGCCCGGCAGGCTGGCCGAGATGTCGAATGCCGCCGCCCAGATCGGGACCCGCCATCGCAGCGGCGCGCTCGTCGATCTGATCGATCAGGTCGCGGCATGAGCGGCTCGCCGAGCGTGCCGCTCGATCTGTCCAGCCCGAAGCGCTTGCACGTCGTCGGTGTCGGCGGGCCGGGGATGAGCGCAATCGCAATTGCCCTGGCCGAGATGGGCCATCACATCAGTGGCAGCGACCTCCGCGAACGACCGGTGCTGGAGCGTGTGCGGGCCGCTGGTGTCGATGTGCACGTCGGGCACGACCGCCGTCATGTCGCCGGCTGTGTCGCGGTGACTGCCTCGACGGCGGTCCCGGCACGCAACATCGAGCTCGACGAGGCGGCCAAGACTGGGATCGCCGTGCTGACCCGAGCGGGTATGTTGTCGTCGATCTGCGCCCAGGCGAAGTCGCTCGGTGTAGCCGGGACGCACGGCAAGACCTCGACGACGTCCATGCTGATGTTGATCCTCGCCGCGGCCGGTCTGCGGCCGTCGTTCATCGTCGGTGGCGACGTGACCGACATGGGCACCGGAGCACAGTGGACCGGGGGCGAGTGGCTGGTCGTCGAAGCTGACGAGAGCGATGGCACCCACCTCGAGCTGCCGCTGTTCGGCACGGTGTTGACCAACGTCGAGGTCGATCATCTCGACTTCTATGGAACCGAAGCAGCCATCGTCGACGGGTTCGAGCAGTACCTGTCGCAGATCGTCGGGCCGAAGGTGTTGTGCATCGACGACCCGGTTTGCGCGGCGCTCGCCGGTCGGCATGGCGCCATCACCTACGGGACGTCGCCGGATGCGGAGTACCGCGCCGTCGACGTGCGGCCGGACCACGGGTCGAACTCGTTCGAGGTCACCTACCGCGGGGTCACCCTCGGCATGGTCGAACTGCCACTGCGGGGCATCCACAACGTGCGCAACGCGCTCGGTGCGTTGGCGATGGCGTGCTGTGTCGGCGTCGAGTTCGAGGTTGCCGCGCGCGCTCTGGCGAAGTTCGGTGGCGTCGCCCGCCGCTTCGACCTCCGCGGCGTCGACGGCGGCGCCGCGTTGGTCGACGACTACGCCCACCTCCCGACCGAGATCAGCGCCGTGCTGTCGGCGGCACGTTCGAGTGGTGACGGATGGCGACGCGTCGTCGCGGTGTTCCAACCGAACCGCTTCAACCGCATGGCGATCATGTCGCCGGCCTACCGCGACGCGTTCGTCGATGCCGACCTCGTTGTGCTCACTGACATCTACGCGTCGGGTACCGCGCCGATTCCCGGTGTGACAGGAAAGCTCGTGGTCAACGCAGTCCTCGACGCGCATCCGGCGACGCGGCTCGCTTGGATGCCGCGCCGGAGCGACCTCATCGACTACCTCGCCAAGGAACTGCGCCTCGGCGATGTTTGCATCTCCATGGGTTGCGGCGACATCGCCTCGCTGCCCGACGAGCTGCAGCAACGCCGCGCCGAGCTGAGGGCGTCGGCCAATTGAGCATCGCCGAGCGCTTGCACGGCGCGGCCGCCGACCTCGGCTCGCTGGCCAGGATCGACGAGCCCCTCGGCCCGTTGACCACCTATCGGGTCGGGGGAGCGGCGGCGATCTTCGTCAATCCGAGATCGCTCGCGGAACTGCACGACATCGCCGGTGTCGTCGACCGGTACGACTTGCCGGTATTGGTTCTCGGGCGTGGCTCGAACCTGTTGATCGCCGACGCCGGGTTTGCCGGTGTCGCCCTCAGCCTGGCCGACTGGGCGGACCGAATCGAGCTGGACGGAGTCGACGTACAGTCCGGGTCCGCCGTTGCGCTGCCGGTGCTGGCCCGCCGCACCGCCGCTGCCGGTCTGACCGGTTTCGAGTGGGCGGTCGGTGTACCCGGGTCGGTCGGGGGTGCGGTGCGGATGAACGCCGGCGGTCACGGCTCCGACGTTGCCGCATGCATCGTTCGGGCCGAGATCTTCGACCTGCGCACGCAACAGTGCAGTTGGCGAGCGGTGGAATCACTCGGGCTGCGGTTCCGCGGCTCGAACCTCGTCGATCACGAGGTCGTGCTGAGCGCCCACCTGCACCTGGCAGCCGGCGACAGCGCGCGCTCGGAAGACGAGATCGCCCACATCGTGAAGTGGCGCCGAGAGAACCAGCCGGGGGGCCAGAACGCCGGCTCCGTCTTCGTCAACCCGGTTCCCGGCCAGCTCTCGGCGGGTGAACTGATCGACCGTCTCGGCCTCCGCGGCTTCCGAATCGGCAGTGCGTTCGTATCGGAGAAGCATGCCAACTTCATCCAAGCGGTCGAAGGCGCAACTGCCGCCGATGTGAAGGCCGTGATCGACGAGGTCCGCGCTCGCGTTGCCCGCGAGACCGGCTACGAACTGCGCAGCGAGGTGCGCCTCGTCGGTTTCGACGAGGCCGGTGCAACGAGCCGCGGAGAGCCGTCGAATGGCTGACGAGCGAACAACACCGACCTCCAAGGGTTCCGGGCGGAAAGGCAAGGACCGCGACCCCAAGCCGGCCGAGCCGACGACGCTGGCCACGGGCCCCGAAGACGTGCCCGACGTCGTGTTGGAGGAGTTGCTGGCCGCGTTCTCGGCCGAGGATGCCGACGCGATCGACTTCGACGATCCGTCGATCGATCGCATGCTCGGCCTTGGCGACAACCCTGACAGCACCGAAGGTGATGTGGTCTGGAGCGTTCACGAGGACCCCGACGATGCGGGTGACGCGACCGCTCCCGCAGCGATCACCGATGCGTTGACCTCGTCCAACACCGTCACTCTGATTCCCGCAGGCGACGAGACGGCAGCAACCGATCCCCCCGTGAAACTGGCGATCACGCCGGGGGATGACGAAGCGCGCAAGGTGATCGTGATCGGCGACGACGACCGGCCTGATGCCCTCTACCTCGACGAGGAGTCCGGTTCTCGACTGCGCGACATCCACGCGACCGACGACGACAAGTCGGGTGGCCGATCGACGATCGTCATCAAGGATCTCGACGAGAGCGGCAGCATCGAGGCACTGCCGGCCCGCTCGACGGGCTCGATGGACCCCCGGGTTCGTGCGCGACGGATCGCCGTCCGCCGGGCCAAGGGACGCAAACGGTTGATCTGGGTCGCCATCGCCGCGGCCATCCTCGTCGTGTTGGTCGGAGCGGTCGCGGTCCTTGCGTCGTCGTTGTTCGACGTGCGCACCATCGACGTGCAGGGCGCCGTCTACACCGACCCCGTGGAACTGTCGGCGATCGTCGACGAGTTGAAAGGCGATGCGATCCTGCTGGTCGACACCCGTCAGATCGAGCGCCAACTGGAGAGCATCGCCTGGGTCGAATCTGCTCGGGTCTCCACGCAGTTCCCGCACCGCGTCTTCATCGACATCCGCGAGCGCAAGCCGATCGCCACCTACGCCGGCTCCGACAGCAAGTTCCGGGTCATCGATCGCGACGGCAGGGTGCTCGACATCGTCGACGGCGTGCCGATCGACTACATGCTGATCACGGGAGCCAACCCCGATGTCGAGCGCGGCCAGTTCGCCGGTCGGCCGTTCGCATCGGCGGCGCAGTTGGCGATTGCGCTGCCCCCGGAGGTGCGCGCCTTGACGGAGTCGATCGGTGTCGATGCGACCGGCGGAAACCTGACCTTGCAGCTGCACAACGACCTGACCGTGCAGTTAGGCCCCGCCGCCGATCTGTCCGGGAAGCTGGTCCGCCTGCTCTCGTTGGTCCAGGGCGGCCTCGACGGGATCTGTGGCCTCGACGTCTCCACGGCGGATATCGCTCCGACGAAATGTGGATGATCCAACGATGTCCACCGCTTCTGCCCTCGGACGTGCGAGACTTGGCGAAATGCCTCGATCCATTCGCCAATCAGCACTACGGAGGCTTCCCTGATGGCAGGCGCACCTCAAAACTATCTCGCGGTCATCAAGGTGATCGGCGTCGGCGGTGGTGGCGTCAATGCCGTCAACCGGATGATCGATGCCGGCCTCAAAGGAGTCGAGTTCGTCGCTGTCAACACCGACGCGCAGGCGCTCTTGATGAGCGACGCCGACGTGAAGCTCGACATCGGGCGCGATCTCACGCGCGGCCTCGGCGCGGGCAGCGATCCCGATGTCGGCCGCAATGCTGCCGAGTCACACCGAGAAGAGATCGAAGAGGTCATCAAAGGCGCGGACATGGTCTTCATCACGGCCGGCGAGGGTGGCGGTACGGGCACGGGCGCGGCACCGATCATCGCCGAGTTGGCGCGCAGTATCGGCGCATTGGCAATCGGTGTCGTCACCCGTCCATTCAGCTTCGAGGGCCGGCGCCGATCGGTTCAAGCCGATGCCGGCGTGCAGCGCCTGAAGGAAAAAGTCGACACGCTGATCGTCATCCCCAACGACCGCCTGCTGACGGTTGCCAACGAGAAGACCAGCGTGCTCAACGCGTTCAAGATGGCCGACGAGGTGCTGCTGCAGGGCGTCTCGGGCATCACCAACCTCATCACGACGCCCGGCCTGATCAACACCGACTTTGCCGATGTCAAAATGATCCTGTCCAGCGCCGGTTCGGCGTTGATGGGCATCGGTCAGGCCAGCGGCGAGAACCGCGCCATCACCGCGGCGAAGGCCGCCATCTCCAGCCCGCTGCTCGAGGCTGCCATCGACGGCGCACGGGGCATCCTGTTGAACATCACCGGTCCATCGGGCATGTCGTTGTTCGAGATGAACGCGGCAGCCGAGATCATCCACGGCGTCGCCCACCAGGATGCAAACATCATCTTCGGCACGGTCATCGACGACGAGTTGGGCGACGAGGTGAAGGTCACCGTCATCGCCGCCGGATTCGATCGTTGGGACAGCGGCGCGACCACCGCGCGACCGGGCGGCAAGTCCACCGACAAGCCCACCGCGTCGCTGAAGGATCTCTTTGCCGAGCAGCCGGCCGATCCGCTCGACGACCCCGACGACGATTT